>JAGMDA010000304.1 GCA_023128935.1 Candidatus Eiseniibacteriota bacterium
TAGTTGGTTAGGTGCGCAGAACGACCGCAACATAGCATAAACACTGGCAAATCGCAAGGATTATGTACAAGTATATTCGAATTTCACAGCGTTTTGTTGCAGTGGATTCGCAATCCACAGCGTTTTGTTGCAGTACATTCGAAGTTCACAGCGTTTTGTTGCAGTGGATTCGACGGTCACATTAATTTGTTGCCGAGGATCTCTGCAAGAATCCTATCTCAAACCTCAGTAGGCGCTGCGCGTTTTGGCCGGCGCATGGCCGCATCAGGTCTAGGAAACAGAATGCGTGACTTGCCCATCATTCCCCAGGCCCAGCGCCACAGCGAATCTGAGCGACAATTGTTGTTGAACATACATGTCCATGCAGACATAATATCTCGGTCCGACATATTCGCACTTGTGGCTTCGATTCCTGAGGTGAATCTATGACACGTCTTTCGTCGATCTCATTATCATCACTGCTTCCCGCGACGTCCCCCGCGGCGTCCCTGGCGACGCGCCTTGCGGCACTGTTCGTAGCGCTGCCCTCGACGCTGTTCTCGGCGCTGTTCTCGGCGCTGCCCTCGACGCTGTTCTCCGCGCGGTTCTCGGCGCGGTTCTTAGCGGTGTTCACAACAATGCTCACGGGGCTACTCTTGGCAGGCTGCGGCAGCAAGGGGCCCAATCCTGCAACCTCACTTTCCTACCAGGGGCACGAAAACGACTCCGATAGCCGCTATCTCCTTGCCGCCTATCCCGGCGCCGCTGGGACACGACTCGATGATTGCCAGACGTGTCATCGCGGCGGGCAGGTGACCTACCGCAGCGGAAAGATCTCCACGCTCAATCCCTGCTCCTACTGTCACCTGGTTCCCTATCCAGACCAGTTGATCAGCATCGGTGTCCCACGCAACTACCAGGCAACGCTCAACCCCTTTGGTCTGGACTACAAGAACGCCGGCCGCAGTGTTTCCGCGCTCCACGCGATCGCAGGCGCCGATTCCGATGGGGACACGCACTCGAACCGTAACGAGCTGAATGCACTTCGCTATCCAGGAGATGCGGGTAGTCAACCCGGACAGCAGTCCGCGCCGACGATAACCGTTGGGATGAATGAGCTCGCGGGACATGCGCCCTATGACCAGTTCCTGCTGATGAACTCCCACAGCCAGCAGTACGACAGCTATGCGCGGTACACCGGTGTGAAAGTAATGGATCTCTTGAAATGGGCAGGCGTGGATCTCGCCGGCTCAACCAGTATCACCTTCATCGCGCCAGATGGATTTGCAAAGGATTTCGATCTCGAGGAGTTAGACTCGCCATATCCCGATGGACTCTATTACGCCGATCTAGATCCCGGCAGCTTCGCCGAGCCCCGTCAGGGGGTCGTCAAGTACGCGCCAGCCGATCAACTCCTCCAAGAACTCACAGATGGCGGTGTGCTCCCCGGAGAGCAATGGGTGCTAATCGCCTATGAGCGCGACGGGTCCCCGCTTAAGGCAAGCCACCTCGATGCGGCTTCCGGCCGGTTGGTGGGAGAAGGTCCCTACCGTCTTATTGTTCCTCAGGGCACACCGGGCGCGCCAGATCGCGGCTCCGACTACTCCCCGTCGGGCTACGAGGACGGCTATGACTACGACGATGAAAAGGACCATAACGCCGGCCTCTGCGTTCGAGCAGTCGTGGCTATCCGCGTCAATTCTGTGCCGGATGGCTACGAGGAATTTGACTGGAAGAACAGCGGCATGTCGCTCCTCGCGCGCAAGCAGCTGATCATCTATGGAGCGGGGGTCGCCGCGGACTAGCCTGAACTTCCCAGCAGCCATCTACTGTGGCTGCCTATCCTCGCACCCTCGCAGCGAGGTCTGGTGAAAACCATGGGCTAGTCGGGCTGGCAGGAGGTGCCTGCCGTGCGGAAGCCCATCACGCCATAGCAATCGGGCGAGAACCACTGGGGGGGCGTGCCGGTGTTCCTGAAGCCGCCCGATCCCTGTGCCGGATTTATACCTAGAGGGATGGTGCCCACAGCCATCCCGGCGTAGTAATAGAAATAGTAAATGGGAACGAAATTTCCCTCCCACTGGCTCCCGGCAGATGCAATCAAACGGGTGCCCTTATACAGCTGCGGCCATCCAGACATGCTCGTTTCGATGCCCCCTCCGTCCGGCCAGCACGGCCCCCAATCCTCGAAGACATTGGGCATGCCGCCAAAGTTCCCGAATCCGAACTGCACGCCGCTGAACTCCTTCGCGCTATCCCAGGCGGCAAGCACATACCAAACCGAGGTGTAATCATTCATCCGCGGGTTCTGCTCCGCGAAGCTGCTGATCGCGTACTGATCCAGGTATTGCTCGCATTTGTCATCGTCGGTGTATGAGTAGTTCGGCGGATGGTGAACGATGAACACGCCGCCGGAGAGGTCCATACCTGTGGTACTAGTGATCTGGAAAGTTCCATCGCTGACATCGGTCACGCATCCGGGGACGGTGGTCAAGCGGATCGTGTAACCGTCGCTCTCCCCAGCGCACTGCGCAGCCGTCCACGAGTAGCTGCCCGCGTTCTCGGTCACTGAAGCGATCGTGGCGCACAGCGCTCCATTGCGCAGAAGCTCGATCTTTATCTCCGGTCCGCAGCAGACGTACCCCTGCCAGGTGATCACGACATCGTCGCCGATGAGGTAAGACTCCCCGCCATTGGGGGCGGTGATCGCCAGATTGCACTCCGTATCGATCGTGAATTGCCCGCTCTCGGCGGATGTGCTGCCTTCGGTTTCGGTAATCCGGATGGTGAACTCGTCCCCTTGCAATCCGTAGGGTTCGGCCGACCAGGTATGTTCGCTGTCATTGGCAGTTCCCAGCGCGATGGTTCCCCGCGGGGATCCGCCGGAGAAGAGTTGAATGTCAATCGTGGTATCACAGCATGCTGCTCTCCATGTGATCTGCACATCGTCTCCCTCACAGAAGGCCGCGCCGGCCAGCGGGGCGGTCACCTCCATCACGTCGTCGGTGTGAATGAAGAAGTATCCGCTCTCCGAGTATGTAGATCCTTCGGTCTCAGTGACCCGGATGGTGTAGGGATCACCGGGATCACCCTCTTGTGCGACTGTCCAGGTGTAGCTGCCCATATTGGGTGCGCTTTCTGCAATGACCGCGTAGACGAAACCGCTGACCCGCAAGTCTATCGTGACGGTGGAATCACAGCAGACTGTGGTATCCCAGAGGATCTCGAGATCACTGTTCACACAGAAGACGTCCTCATCCTGCGGCACAGTCACAGAAAGCGAGCACGGGTCCGCGAACACGAATGCCGCGCTCTCCGAGTAGGCACCGCTGTCATCGTCGGTAACCCGCACGCAGCAGCTGTCGCCGGGCTCCCCACATGAGGCAACCGTCCAATCAAATGAACCGTCATTGCCGGTCGCCTCCGCGATAGTTGTGCAAAGCTCGCCTGTACAATATAGCGCGATTGTGGCGGTCGCGCCGCAACAGACCGACTTGACCCACGCGATCTCCAGGTTGCGCCCCGCGCACTGCGTCGAGGGTTGCTCTGGAGCTGTCACCGTAATCCAGCAACCTGGATCGATACTGAACGGCGCGCTCTCGGCCGACACGCCGCCGGCAACCTCGGTGATGCGGACAGAGAAGCTGTCCACCTCGGAACCAGCGTGATCGATTGTCCAATCATAGGTGCCGTTGTTGGGGGTTGTGCCGGCAATCGTCTGTTCCACTTGTCCGCTGCGCAGCAGCTCGATTGTCACTGCGGTGTCACAGCAGGTCCCATACTCCCAGTTGATCATGAGGTCTTGCCCGCTACAGAAGGCCTCGCCCGGCTGCGGGGCAGTCACTGTCATTGCGCAGCTCGGGTTGATCACAAATGTCTGCTGCGTCTCAGCGGATCTTTCGCTGGCCAGATCGGTGATACGCAGGCCATAGCCGTCGGTCTCGTTGTCACACTGGGCTGCAATCCAGGTGTGCGCGGCGTCATTGGCCGTCGCGTCGGCGATCGTGAGGCACGCCTGGCCGTTGCGCAGCAGTTCGAGCTGAACCGCATCTCCGCAGCAGGCGGTAGATTCCCAGCTGATCGTAACCTCCTCGCCGGCGCATAGGGCAGCGCCGCCGGCAGGTGGTGTGATCGTCAGGCTGCAAGGGTCGAGGATCGTAAATGACCCGCCCAGACCGCTCTGTTCGCTCGAGAGGTCCGTGATCATGACCGCGTAATTGCTGGTCTGCCCGTCGCATTGACTCACTGTCCAGGCGCACGACCCGCTATTGGGCACCTCGGCAGCAATGGTCTGACAGATCGTGCTATCGCGCACGAGTGCGAGACTGACGGTCTCACCGCAGCAGCCCGAAGCGCTCCAGGTGATGCCTATTTCCTCATCCGCGCAGAGGGTGTCGCCGGCGGCCGGCGAGGTGACCACTATCCCGCACCCGGACTCGATTCCGAACGAGCCTGAGCTCTGGCCGGAGTTCCCGCTCGCCAGATCTGTCACGCGGATCGCATAGCCCTCACTGGCTGCGTCACACTGCGCGGCCGCCCAGGTATACGCGCCGCTGTTGGGAGCCTCAGCGGCAATGGTCTGACACTCCTCACTGTCGCGCAGCAGATCTATGGCGACGGTGGATCCACACGCAGACCCAAAGGACCAGCTGATTGAGACTTCTTCGTCCACGCAGAAGAGATCGTCTGCGCCCGGTGCCGTCACCGTGATAGCGCAGACCTCCGCGTAGATGGTGAAGGGAGCATCGCTCTCATCGGAAGCTCCACTGGCAGTATCGATGACCCGCACTGTGTAACCATCGGTCTCCGCGGCGCACTGCGTGGCTATGAACTGGTAAGTCCCGCTGTTCGGCGCGGCCTCAGTAATTGCCAAGCACTGTTCCCCGTTACGCAGCAGCTCAATCCCTACCGAGTCGCCACAGCAGTTGGATGCGCTCCAGGTGATTGCAATCATATCACCGACAGAAAAGGACTCGCCGCCGTTGGGGCTGGACAGCGCAACACTGCAACCAGGATTGATGGTGAATGTATCTTCGCTCTCCCCAGCTGAGCCGCCGGCCAGATCGGTCACCCGGATCCTGTAGCCTGCGGCTTCTCCGGCGCACTGCGCCGCAGTCCAGGGGAACACGCCGTCATTCTCCGTCGAATCAGCAATCACGATGCAGCTCTGCCCGTCGAGCAACAGCTCGACCTTGACCGCGATCCCGCAGCAATCGGAGGTGCTCCAGGCGATCTCCACTTCCTCGCCGGTGCAGATGGACTCACCCCCACCGGGCACGAGCACGGCCAGTGAACAGGACACGGCGCAGTCGGTGCTGTTGATGACCTCCGGTTCCACGCCGGCCGTTCCCGCCTGTGTAAAGAGTGCGCCTTCCGGATCGATACACAGCCCGCTCGATGCAGTTTCTCCCCGGCCGACGATGTAGAACAGAATATCGCTGCCAGGGGGGACAGTCGCGTCTCCTTCATTTCCACCAGCGGGAGAGACCGTCAGGCAGAACAGATTGCAGCCGGCTCCAGCTGTCTCAATCGACTCGATGACACAGAGGTCGGCCGTGTCGAAGTTCGAGGCTCCCGCAGCACCATATAACCTGCTTCCGGGGTCCGCATAGAGCACCGCCTGCTGAGCCTGCGACAGGTGGAAGCGCAGTGTCACCCCAGTGATCTCATCTGTGTTCTCGATCGCAATCGGGAAGAACATGTCAGTGGGCTCGATCTCAGCTGCAGCGGTAAAACCCTCTGGGAAGGGTTCGAACTCGCTCGCGGCAATGCCAGCAAAGGCAACCACGCTGTTTCCTTGCGCATCCTCTGGAACCAGCATCACGGGCAGGCCACATTCCCGGTCATCAGGAGAAAGCCGGAGGCTCGCTGCGCCCAGCAGAGTGCCCTGCTTGGAGAACAGGCGCCACCAAGTGTCTTCCTCAACGGCATCGAGGGTGAGTGCAATCGGCTCATCCCCGGAGACAGACTGTGTCGCGGCAGGCGAAGAGACCGTGTCACCCAGAGAGGGCCGGTTCAGGTAGGGCGCTTGCGCTTCGGTGCCGAGCTCGTAGAGCGACAGATGCAGCGTGTCCTGCTGTGCAGCTGAAACCTCGTCATCCCACGCTCCCGTTGGGGGATAGGCGATCGAGGGCTCTATAGTCGTCTCATCCACGTCTGGAGGGGAGGGGCCATCGTCATCTCCGCAGCCGGTCAGTAGGCATGTGCTAAGCAACACCAGCAAACATGGGCCGAGGAGCGATCGCGGACGAGGGCCGGGGAGTACCCGCAGACATAGGTCGGGAAGTGCCCGCAGGCAAGGGCCGGGGAGCATCCGCAGACATAGGTCGGGAAGTGCCCGCAGGACCTGGATTGCGCGCATTTCATGGTGCTTCATGGGAGGATGCCTCCATGGTTATGCATATGATCCCACCATCGGGGATCTGGCTCTGACACGACCGGGGATGCCTCGTTGGACCAATGATCGGACCATAGCGCGCAATCTCAATCTTGTCCAGGTTGCCGCCGGGTTCCGGCATGGGGGAAAGCCCCTCTTGCCAGCTCGAGGAGGAGGGAGACCCTTTGCGTCTGCTCCTGCAAGAACACGCTGGGGGCATGCATATGCGCTGCTGCAAGTAAGGCCCATTGAGAGGTGCGCGGTCACACTTGATGGCCTGTCAGAAGTGAGGTGGGGTCGCAGCAAGCACAACCTCGGCGCTACGCAGGTCATTTCGGGCCTTTTGCAGCCAGGCTACCGTATCTGCCACGCGGACAGGGTCATGCGGCATGGATCAGTTTTCCTTCCTCCACAATGATACTGGGGAGGGATGCCTTGAGGTGCAGCCGCCCGTCGAAGGCCGTGCATGTCCACACGAGTATGTCAATGGCAGTCCCCATGCCCCGCAGGACTTGGTAGCCCAGGCGGCTGCGGCGGCGCTGCGGCGGCGCAGCGTCCGGGACAATCACCATAACATCATAATCACTATCGGGTCCGGCATCACCACGGGCCTTGGAACCGAAGAGATAGATTCGCAACGGATGGTAGGCTTCCACCAGACGCCGCACGATCTCTGCCAAGACCGGATCGTCCGCGGAAATCCCAGAGTGCTTCATCTAGATGGCTCCTTCGCAATCTCCGGCGGTATTGTCTTGCCTGCCACGGCAGTCCCGCGTGTTCAAATCCCAGTTCATGGACGATCTTCACCGTGGGTCATGCCAGCTAACCAGACTTCGCCAGGGTGCTTGGTCGTCAAGGCATAGAAAGCAGCAGACCCCACCCTGCAAGAGCAGTGTAGCCTGGATGGACCATGCCGTCAAAGGAGGCATCTGGTTCGGTTGCGCGCGCCTATCTTCCCGCTCGGCTGACGTAATCTGGGCAGCAATCGTGGCGCACGTGGCGCGCCTGCGCGCGCGAATCTGCTGGACCGAGTTTTCCGAGACAATCACATCGCGTACTCATGGCACAACTACTTGGATATTCTCTAGTTAGCTCTGTTCGGCCGAGGGCCTGGACGGCAGACCTCTGCGCTGTAATCGGCTACTCGTGGCTGCGCCGGCTGGGGACGATCTTGTGGAAGCCGACCTTCTCATAGAGGTGTTGTGCGGCCACCTTGCCCTCGGTGACGACCAGGTAGAGCGCCGCGTGGCCCTGGTCGAGTAGGGCGTTGATACTCTCCTTGATAAGGAAGGTCGCCAGGCCGCGATTCTGGAACTCGGGGCGGGTCATTGTGAACGCTACTAGTCGTCAAGGGCATCCTATCAGGGAGTGCTAGGAATCTCAGTGCATTCCAAGGCTGAACGATAGACCCAATCTGCTATCCCAATCAGCGCTGCGCTCCGGTGCATGCTCTGCATGTTCAACCCGGACGGCTTCGAACCAGACTCCGGCTTGCAGGAGCGCTGCGGGTCTCCAGTGCAGCTCCAAGCCGGTCCCCAACGTCCACGCTGCGGTTCCCGACAGCGTCCAGGCCCCTGCTTCCCCGCAGTCGGGATCGGATGGACAGCATCCGGTCGACGCCGGTTTCCACGGCTGCCCGATCCTGCCTTCACCCTTGCCAACGCAGCTCAACCAGGCGCCTGCGCCCCACGCGGTGACAGGATCCAACACGCAGCGTGCCAGGACTGAGGCCACATCCGGTCCCAGAGCATATCCGACCGGTAGGCCTTGCTGCTCCCAATCACACGCACAGAGATCCTGGTAGTATACCGAGTAGGTGAAGTTGGACACCCGCGTGTATTCGACCCCAAGCGTCCAGTCCCAATCGCGCCACCGCTGCGCCAGGGTCATTCCGACTTGATACCCCCCGCGTGTGGGCATCGCCGAGGATTCCGTGGCGATGTCATCGGCCAGAATCTCAGCGTAGCAGAGCCAGCCTGTACGCGGCCGCCAGGCCAGATCGAGGCTCCAGAGCACGTTGTTGCGCTGCTGGTCCCGAGTTGGATCCGACAGGTTGTCCTGCAGGTCCAGTCTTTCGACCAGTGTATAGGGCACGAACCCTGCCAGGTAGAGAAGGTGTGGGCCATTGGCCTGGTACCGGGCGCCCTCTGAAAAGGAGATGCTGAAATCGGGATCTGGACTCCAGGTCAATCTGTGCGCCGAGAGATAGCGCTCTTGGTGAAGGCTTGTGCAACCAGTGAGCGCAAGGAAACGCAGATGGGGCCCCAAGCGCAGTTGGTACTCAGCGAAGTTGAATGGTTCGCTGGCATCCGACAGGAGCAGCGTGCCACTGATCCCCGGACCCCACCGGTGCCGGTCACGACCCAGACGAAGACGCAATCCCCCCAGGCGAGCCGAAAGCGTGACCTCTTGTTCGTGCAGAATGAGATCCGTGCCGGCGACCAGCGGATCCGCGAACGAGCGACCCTCATTCACCTCGGCGACGAACAGCCCTACTGAGATGACAACAGAACTGCTCGGATAGAATACCCCGCGGACACCGATCCTCGTCGAATCCGTCCATTCCCACTCCTTTCCATCGCGCAGAACGGGACGGACACGCAAGTAGGGTCCGATCAGCAGCACGCGATCCTCGTCCTGGTGTCGGATGAGAACGCCTGGCCTGCCTACGCGATTCTCTTCCTGGTGTTGGATGAGGACGCCTGGCCTGCCTACGCGATGGGTCGTTGAAGGATGAGGCGGTGAGGAAGACGCAAGCCAGCGGTCGGTTTCCCAACGGAGCAGATCTTCGAGACGCGTGCGGGAGGGAGATCTCTGGGATTGTGGCGTGAGGCGAGTTGCGCTCTCACCCAGCCGGGCGGCATCTTCACTGCGTCGGCCCCCGCTTTCACACAGCCAGGCCGCAAGCTCCCCGCGGTCGATGGGACGGAACAGGTACGCTTCAAGAGGCAGTTCGCCCCGGACAACTAGGCGCTCAATCTCGCCGTCCACGCCCGCCCAAGGCGAGAGCGCCTCGGGGGCCGTCATGCGTTCGGCTAAGCGGGTACTCCATGTGAAATGCCGGTCCCAGGTCTCTTGGGCCCCTGCCGGCAATAGCCCCAGGCCAACAAGGAGCACAACCGTCCACAGCCGTTTCACTCGTCCCCTTTCGC
>JAGMDA010000305.1 GCA_023128935.1 Candidatus Eiseniibacteriota bacterium
AGTAGGCTGGCTCGGCGGCCTCGGTCGCCCGCCGCACGTTGTCCGGATTGAGATCGACAATAACATAGGGCAGGTCGTGCGCCTTGAGCGCCGCGGCGAGTTCGATCCCCGTCATACCATAGCCAGCGATGATTACGTGATCCGCCCAGTCCTCCGTCGCCTCCTGCGCATCCTGGGCCGAGCGAACGCCGAGCAGCCGGGTCAGTGGGCGGATGCGCGCGGCGCCGGCGGCGAGATTTGGCCCGGCAATCAGCGCCAGGGGCGTCACCAGCATCGACAAGATGACCGCCGGCAGCAGTGACTCGGCCAGGGCTGTAGGAATGAGGGCGGTTCCCCGCGCGGCATACATGAGCACAAAGGCGAATTCCCCCACCTGTGCCAACGCCGTGGCCCCCAGAACGCAGACCCGTAGCGGTAGGCGCAGGATCATCGCCGTGAGCAGAACGAAGAAGAACTTCCCGATCAGGATTGCGGCAAGTAACAGGACCACGTTGTGCGCCTCCCGCACCGCAAGCCCAACGTCGAGAAGCATGCCGATCGAGATGAAGAAGAAACTCGTGAAGATCTCGCGAAAGGGAATCAGCTCCGCCATGGCTTGCTGCCGGAACACACTGCCTGCCACGACCATCCCGGCCAGAAAGGCCCCCAGCGCCAGCGATGCCCCCGCAAGGGCGACGATCCAGGCCGTGCCGATGCAGATCAAGAACAGCGTGAGGATGAACAGCTCCCGCTGCCGGGTGCGGGCGATCAGGTAGAGCACCCGCGGCACCAGCAGGCGCGCCGCGACGAGAATGCCGACGATGACCGCCAGCGCCTTGCCCAGCGCAAACAGCAGACCAGCAGTATCTGCCATCGTGCCGGCCGCGACGTGCGTGGAACCTGCGCCACTCCCTCCGGCCCAGGTCGCCAGCAGGGGAATGATCAGGATCATCGGCACGACGCTCAGATCCTGGAAGATCAGGATCCCGAGTGTCAGCCGGCCATGCGGCGCGTCGATCTCGCCGCGGGCCTCGAGACCGCGCAGGACAATGGCCGTACTCGATACAGCCAGAAGCAGGCCGACGAAGATCGCATGGGGCCAGGCCAGTCCCTGCCAGCGGCCGATCAGCATCGCCGCGCCCGCAGTGGTGGTCATCTGGACCGCACCGCCCACCAGGACCGGCCTCCACAAGCGCCGCAGTCGCGCAAGCTGCAACTCGAGACCGATGCCGAAGAGCAGCAGCGCGACTCCGATTTCGGCCAGCAGTTCGACCTCTTGCCCACCATGGACCAACGCGAGCCCCCGCGGACCAGCAATCGAACCCGCCAGAATGAAACCCGCGATGGTCGGCAGCCCCACCCGGCGGAGCATCATTACCACGATGACCGCCACCAGGAAGATGACGACCAGGTCCTTCAGGATCGTGAGCTCACTCATCAATCACACCTGCTTCGTGGGTCGGCTGGTTCCGCCCCGATCGTCGCTGCGAAGAGGACCCCCACCAGCAGAAGGACAGCTCTCATAGCACACCTCCCTGGGGAAATACTATCACCGGATCTGATGACTTCACCCATACGGTACAGTACCGAGACGCTTCGTACACGACAACCGGCACGATAGCCCCCACATCGAAAGGCCCGGACCAGGACTGATGGCCTTCTTCGATACCTGGGCGGGCCAGTACCCCGAGATCTTCCACCGTTCGGCCGACAAGATGTGGTCCGCCAGGCGCTTGTGGTATTTCTGTCCCCCTGGGTGCGTCTATATATATCGAACGAGGTGCCGTTCTGCTCAGCCGCGAGCGTTGGTGACAAGGACAGGCGGTGCAGAGGCACTGATCAACACATCCCGGAAGTTACTCGGCAGCATCGGAATAGCAGCAGCGCAGGGGGAGGTGGCCCCTGGAGGGTTCCATGATTACGCGCCGCCGGCTTTCTGTATCACAGCAGGCTCGACCGGGAACCCAGAGCTTTCGCCTCGCTCTGCGCCTATGGGGTCCGCTCGGAATCTGCGTGCTGGGCCTGGCGCTTGCGTTGCTCTTCCCTTCCCGTTTTCCAGGAAAGCCTGCAGGCCAGCCCCACTCTGAGGAGCCCTCTCTGGCAGGCATTGGCCGCAAGGCATCTAAGGCAGACCACGCCTGTCGCTTTTGGGGAATGATCGGAAGCTCGCCGCAGGACAGCATCCTGAACGAGCAGTTGGTCAGCGGTACCCATGCTCTCATAAATCTCGGCGAGTCCAACCAGGATGGCTGGGGTGTGGCCTACTACTCGCCCGGGATGCTGCCACCCGAGTTGGATCGACCACAACTTCTCCGCGGCGGGCCCAAGGCCAACCACGAGTCCGACCATGGCTTCCGCGAAGCGGTCACTGAGATGCTGGGGCTAGATGCATACTGCGCAATGGCCCATGTCAGAAACGCCTCTCCCGGTCACACGGGAATCCCTGACCCGCACCCCTTCTGGCGAGAGGGCGTGACTTTTGTGCACAATGGAGGTTTTAATACCTCCCCGCTGATTTCCCTCCTTGAACAGAATGCCCCAAACTACCTTGAGACATGTCCACCACACTATCGGGACCCCTACTTAGACAGTGAGCTGTTCCTGCTCTACATCCTCAAGATGCGCGCACAGGGAGTGGACCGTGGAGACGGTGTGCGGAGCTTCTCGCTGGAAGATGTAATTGCGGAAGCCGCCTTGGATGCTTACGACGCCGGGGCCATTCAGACGGCCGCGAACTGCCTCATAGCAACCGCTGATACTCTTATCGCGCTGCGCTTTGACATCAATGATGTGGATTGGTACAAGGCGCGTTACCGGGAAACCCCGGGCGCTTGGATGATTGCCTCGGAGCCAGTTGGCACGGATACAACGGGGTGGGAGGTACTGCCGCCTAAGAGCCTGGGCATCTTTACCGCGACGGGTCCTCCAGAAATCATCACGGTCTTCCCTCCTCAGGGTCCCTATATATTCCTTGGCGAGACGACGATCGACGACGACCTGGAGGGCGATAGCGCTGGCAACGGCGACGGCGACTGCGATGCGGGTGAGCGGGTTGAGCTGATCATCGCGCTGCGAAATGAGGGCACCGAGACAGCGACGAATGTGCGCGCCTCGATCGCAACTGAGGACTCATGTTGCCAGATACTGGACGACTACGAGGAGTATGGAGACATTGCCCCCGGCGAGGAAGTGCCCTGCCTGGAGGACTTCGACCTGGCCATTGCCCCGCAGTGCCCCGATGGACACCAGATTGCCTTCAGCATGACGGTGGAGTCGGACAACCCCGAGACCTGGGAGCGTTACTTCACGCTCGATGTTGAAGCACCGCTCATGGAGCTTGTCTGTCACATGGTTGATGACACACTCTGCGGGAACGGCAACGGCCGGATTGAGCCCGGCGAGACCTTCCATCTCATTACCAGGCTCAGCAACAGCGGTAGCGAAGATGCGACCACCCTGCAGGTCTCCCTGGCGATATGCCACCCGCTGGTGACTGTCACCCAAGGTGAGGCGTCGTTGGACACGCTGCATGCTGGCGGAGAGGCAGAACCCTCCCCGCCGTTCGAGGTGGAGGTACCCGCCAGCTGCCCTGATCCAGACGTGCTGTTTGCCACGGTCGTTGTCAATGGCGACTGGGATCAGAGCGCCTGTTTCGAGTTCATGATGCCGGTGGGTGGATTCTACGATGACATGGAGGATGGCCCCGGAAGCTGGACCAGCTATGTTGTGACCGCCGGCTACGTCGATCAGTGGCACCACTCACAGCAGCGCAACTATACGCCTGGGGGGGAGTGGAGCTGGAAGTTCGGAGACACCGGTGGCGGGGACTATCAGAACCTCTCCGACGGGGCGTTGGAGTCTGAGCCGACAACACTTCGCAGTCACTCATATCTGCGCTTCCGGCACTGGATGGAAGCGGAAGTGAGCGCTGGGCACCCGGGTTACTGCTACGACGGGGGCATGGTCGAGCTGTCCGTCAATGGCGGGGAGTGGGAGCAAATCTTCCCGGTGGGCGGGTATCCGTACCAGATCTATTCGAGCGGGAGCAATCCCGCACCGTGGCCAGCCGAAACCGAGGTCTACTCGGGCGACATCGACTGGGAGGAAGCCACCTTCGAGATCACTGGCTATGAGGGAGACGCGCGTTTCCGTTTCCGCTTTGGCTCCGATGGCTCGGTGGTCCGTGAGGGGTGGTACATTGACGAAGTGGAGTTCTTTGGCACCGATACGCTGTGGTCTGGCGCGGACGAAGTAACCCCCCTGGTGCTCCACCCGGGCGTCGAGCAGAACCGGCCGAACCCCTCTGGACCGGGGACCGTGATCAGCTACCGTGTTCCGGAGAGCCGCGAGGTCCTGTTGCAGATCTTCGATCCCACCGGCCGGCTCGTGCGCACGTTGGTCACGGGCCGCGTGGAGGCTGGGATGCATGTTGTGAGCTGGGATGGTCGGAACAACGCGGGCGCCGCCATGGAGTCGGGCACCTACTTCTACCGCTTCAGGACCGCAGGCATGTCGCAGAGCCGCAAGCTGGTTCTGATAAAGCAAGAACGGTAGCAGCGTCGATCCCAAGTCCCGTCCGGATCGGGGTGGTGAAGCCTTTCTTTGGCCCAGGACTCGCCTCCTGTCCACCACGCCGAGTCCTCTCAGCCCGGGCTCCATGAGATACCCAGCTGGGGTTCACTTGGTCCATGCAGCCTTGGCCAGCGCCCGTCCACTGGCGGTGGTTGCGGACGGGTGGGTCCAAGAACCCTTCTTTGGGACGATCGAGCGGAAAATGCACCACTGCCCGCGTGTGGCAGATAGGTGTGCCCCGAGCAGATCGGCGAGTTGCTGTGTTATTTTCCTGGCTGCCTCGGCGTACCCACAAGTACTCCTCCTGTCGCTCATAACATATTCCTCGCCATCGCATGCACCTTCGTGCTCCCGCGACGAGGGCTGGCGATATATGCGAGCTGATCCAGCATCCGAGGGACGGAGGGGTGCATGCATATCGATGAGCTGTTCCATGAAGCCGGTGCGGCGGGAAAAGACCGGCAGGATTGGCCGTCCGCTCAGCAGGCTCAATTGCGCCGCGCCTCCGGCCAGGCGCACGGGGCGTCCACAGAGGCAGACCTCGATGCCACGGTGGAACGAGCCGCCATCAATGGGCAGGACCACCACGTCGCCGCGGTCCAGCGCGCGGAGCAGCCCGCGAGGATTCCGGCGGACGGGGGTCGATGCCACGCCGCGCGCGCGCTTGATGCGTTTGACAATCCGGGAGACCAGCGGATGAAACTGGGTACCGGTTGGAACCACGAAGCGCCGCCCGAGGAGAGGAGAGAGCGTGCCGAGCTGTTCCCAGTTCCCGGTGTGGACACAGGCCAGGATCCATCCCTTTGGGCAAGAGCGGAACTCCTCGAGGTGTTCCCTGCCATTGATCCGCCAGCGGCGCACGATCTCCTGCGGCGAGAGAGTCAACGAGTGAATGAACTCCACGAGGAAGATCCCAAAGGCGCGGAATGTCTCGCGCACGAGCTCTTCCGTTTCGCCGTCCTTCCAAGTCTGGGCCAGTCCGAGGTATTGCAGGTTTTCCCGGACGATGGCTGCCTCTGCGGGGAAGCAGATGCGGCGGATATCCCCGACTCTGCGGCCTAGCGTTCCACAATCTAGGAAATTCCTTGATTTCATACCTCAAATGACCGATGCTCCTTGTTAGATAAATCTAACAAAGGTTGATATGTCTAACAGCAGTATCCCAAGAAGCAGTGGTCGGCGTCCAGATCGGACTTCTCACGGCCGTACCTCTTCTCGCCCGGCATCGTCGCGAGGGCGCTCTCGGTCTGATGAGAAGCTAGCTGGTGTGGCTCTCAGTGAAACGCTGGAGGACTACCTGGAGATCATCCTCCAGCTCTCCCTCCGCCATAAGAATGTCCGCGTGACGGATATAGCTCAAGCCAAGAAGGTGCGGATGCCCACGGTCACCTGGGCCCTGGGACGCTTGTCCGAGAAGGGATTGGTTCATTATCGAGCCCGTCAGTATGTGCAGCTGACCGATCTGGGAGGGGCCATCGCGCGCAAGACGAGCAGCCGGCATCGTTTTCTAATGCACTTTCTATCGCGGATTCTGGGTGTCCCTGCAGATGCGGCTGAGCAGGATGCCTGCGGGCTCGAGCACCATCTCTCATCCCATTCGCTTGAGCGCCTGGCGGCTTTTGTCGAGTACATCGAAACTTGCCCGCAAGTTAAGGTGGATTTCCTCTCCCGCTTCCGTGACTGCTTCGGAAAACCCGAGGGGCGGACCTTCGCCTGTGCGGGTGTGCCCTGCCTGGTCGGAGAGGGTGGAGTAGTGGCTCCCAGGCGCGGGGGATGCGAGCTAGTCTCCGTGTCCAAGCTCTCTGTGGGGGTGAAGGGGGAAGTGGCACGCGTGAAAGGCCCCGAGCGGACCCGGCGGAATCTTGTGAGGCGGGGCTTGTTGCCCGGTGCGGTTGTTGAAAAGATGGGCCCGGCACGCGGGAAGGGTCCCGTGGTGGTCTCAACACAGGGCCAGGAGCTGACCCTGACTCTCAGAGATGCGAACCTGGTGTTTGTCGAGGTCATCGGAGAGCGGGAGGAGGCTGTGGATGCACGCGTCTAATCCGGCGCGCGAGGCAGCCGGCGCGGTGACCCTCGAGCGCGTGCCGCCACTGCATTCGGCGGTGATTCAGAGACTGAATGGCGATCCACCCTTTTGCAGCCGGCTGCGCAACATGGGATTCCTCGAGGGCGAGCGAGTGGGGGTGGTCAAGCATGCGCCGCTGGCAGACCCCATGGAATACAGGATTCGGCGAATTCATGTGAGTCTCCGCCGGGAGGAAGCGAGCAGGATCGTGGTGAGCGACATCCGTGAGGGCATCGATGATCTGGGTCCCGTGTGGGGTAGGTGTCGCCGGGGGGCCGCGGTCAGGTGTCGCCGCGGACGCAGGCGCGGGTGGAGTCTCGGCTTCTGGGGCGGTAGGGGTCGTGGGCCTGGACGGGGTCCGGGCATCTGGGGTGGTAGGGGTCGCCTACCTGGCAAGGGCAGCGTGGAAGGTCCCGGGTCCGGCGAGGGCGGCGTCAGGGAGACAGGATCCAGCAACTGGCCGCGGGGCATCGGCAGGGGGGGCGCCAGGCGTCTCCGGCGCTGGTTCCGCAGACGCTAGCATGGATGGTATGGCATGGAGACGCCTCGAAAAACCATCCGCGTTGCACTGGCTGGTAATCCCAACTCCGGCAAGACATCTGTCTTTAACATGCTCACTGGGCTTCATCAGCAGGTTGGCAACTGGCCTGGTGTGACCGTTGAGCGCAAGGCCGGCCATCTGGAGTATGCCGGCTATCAGATAGAGTTCGTCGATCTTCCGGGGACTTATTCGCTGACGTCCTACTCTATCGAGGAGCGGATTGCGCGCCAATACATCCTCGAAGAACAGCCTGATGTCATCATAGATGTCGTGGATGCGGCCAATCTGGACGGCAATCTCTTCCTGACTACGCAGCTGCTGGAAATGGGGGTCGACGTGATCGTCGACCTCAACATGTGGGACGAGTTCGAGCGTTCAGATGCGCAGCTCGACATCAGGCGGTTCGAAGAACTCTTGGGCGCCCCAGCCGTCACAACAGTTGCACACCGCGGGCAGGGCAGGCAGGAGCTTCTTCAGGCTGTCATCAGATTGGTCGAGGACCGCAGCGAGCGCCATAGGCACATTCCAGTCACGTTTGGCACGCGTGTCGAGGATGTCCTAGTTAAGCTGAGCCGCCGGTTGGAGGAAAGCTCAAGCGGAGAACTTGGTGTGCCATCACGGTATCTGGCCGCGAAGCTGCTGGAGGGTGATGCGCACATTGTGGAGATGCTTCACAATCGCCTGCCAAAGGCCAAGGCGCTGCTTCTCGAGGTGGAGGGTCTTCGCGCTCACGTTCAGCAATCCACTAGGCTTGAAGCCTCACGCGTGATCGCTGAAGGTCGCTACGGTTTCATCGATGGGCTCTTGCGTGAGACGCTGATTTCAGCGGCCTTTGATCGCATGGAGTTCTCGCGCCAGCTGGATCGGGTTTTGACCCACCGGATTTTGGGGCTGCCAATCTTCGTGGGCTTCATGTGGCTGCTCTTCAGCGCCACCTTCACCCTAGGAGCCCACCCCACGGGATGGCTTGAGATCATGGCTACATTCTTTGGGGACTGCCTTCGTGCTCTTCTGCCGTCCGGCTTTGTTGCGGACCTGCTAGTGGAGGGGATTATCGGTGGCGTCGGAAGCGTGGCGGTGTTCCTACCGAGTATCATGATCCTCTTTCTAGGCATCTCTATTCTCGAAGATTCGGGCTATATGGCGCGGGTGGCCTTTATCATGGACCGGGTGATGCATATCTTCGGCTTGCACGGGAAATCGTTCATTCCCATGTTGATGGGGTTCGGTTGCACTGTGCCCGCCATCATGGCAACTCGGACGCTGGAGTCGCAGCGCGATCGTGTCCTGACCACGCTTCTGCTTCCCAACATGTCCTGCGCAGCGCGGTTGCCGGTATACGTGCTCTTTGCCGGTGCTTTCTTTGGCGCGCATGCGGGCAACGTGGTGATGCTCATGTACCTACTGGGTATACTGACTGCCCTGGGTTTAGGCATTATTTTCAGCCGGACCATTTTCCGGCATGAGGCAGTATCCTTTGTGATGGAACTGCCACCATACCGGTGGCCAACCGCGCGCGGGCTGTTGGGACATATGTGGGAACGCTCGTGGGTGTATATCAAGAAAATGGGTGGGTTGATCCTCATTGCCTCGGCGGTTCTCTGGATCCTAGGATCGGTTCCGCACGATCCACGGGTCGATTTGATGGAGAAGCAGATCGCCCGCCTTGAAGCCTCTAGTGCACCTCAAGAGGAGATCGATTCGCTTATACAAGAGAAGTCGGCGGTAGCGATAGAATACACTGTAATCGGGCGCCTAGGAAAACTCGTGGTGCCAGTGATCGCGCCGCTGGGCTTCGACTGGCGGATGGGTGTGAGCCTCGTGACTGGCTTCGTGGCCAAAGAGGTTGTGGTTTCTTCGATGGGTGTGCTCTATCACGTTGGCGATGAGGCGGGCGAGGAAAGCGAGTCGCTTCGCAAGGCGCTCCAGGATCCGCGCTTCGGGATTACACCACTGGTTGCCTTTGCCTTCATGGTCTTTGTGCTGCTTTATGTGCCCTGTATCGTGGCCGTGGTGGCCATCCGTAGGGAGATAGGTGCACGCTGGATGTGGTTTGACATCGGCTACCAGGTTTCGTTGGCCTGGGTCGCGGCTTTCGTGGTCTACCAAGGCGGGCGGTTGCTCGGACTGGAATGAGCGAGTAGCCCGCACCCCTTTTTCAGACCCCCCTGAAAGGCTGCCTCTGCTGGGAAGATGCATTTGGCATGTTGGCCAACGGCTCTATCACACAGCGTGCCCCATCCAAGGCCCACCGGTCTTTGAAGACAATTTTGAAGACAATGGTGAGGTGGTTGAGCGCTGTAATCCAGTCTTTTTCAGTCGCTTCCATGCCCGAATTCGCCATTTCTGAAACCTTGCGGAACGCATCCCACCCTTCGACAGGCCTATCCGGAGGCCCAAAATGTCGTAGGGCAGAGGGAGGGCGGAACTTTGATTCAAATCCTGAGCCGATTGTAGTAGAATGCTTCGCCGTGAGCCTTGCGAGAGGACCTTAGATCCTAAGGAGGGATACATGAGATCCAGGAAGAAGCTCGCGGTACTCGCGGCCTGTCTAGGGCTGATTGTGTGTGTGGTCGCCTGTGGGGTTGCAGGGGAGAATAAGGATACGTCCTTCTTCAGCAAGAGCTTGCATGCCACAGGTGAGGGCATGCGCTACTGGTACGAGGAACAGGGCGGCTTCATGAAGCTGACTGGGATTCCGTACGACAAGCTCGGCTGCAAGAACTGCCACGTCAAGTCTTGCGACCAGTGCCACGCCGAGAAGAGTGGCGACGAGATGGTCTTCTCTGGCGCCATGAGCCACCAAAGCGACACCTGCCTGAAGTGCCACAGTCGCGCGAAGGGCACTTTCGCTATTGACAAAGCCAACCAATGTCTGGACGTGCACATGGCGGCAGGGTTCACCTGTTCGCGCTGCCACCGCGGGCACGACGTGCATGGCGATGGCAAGGCATACCAGAGCATGCGCTCGCCGGGCGCAGTGGAGGCCGATTGCCAGAACTGCCACACCCCGGAGGCTACTGATTCCCCGGCATACGAGTCATCGCTAACCGCGCACTCGGTTCACGACGACAAACTCGATTGCTCCGCCTGCCACGTGCAGAGCACCTTTGCCTGTTATAATTGCCACTTCTCCAAATTCCTGGAAACGAAGACAAAGAAAGGCAACTTCATCAAGACCAAGGACTGGTTGCTACTGGTAAATTACGAGGGCAAGGTGACTGCAGGAACAGCCATGACGCTTGTCCATAATGACAAGACCTTCATTGGCTACGGCCCTTACTACACGCACTCGGTCGGCAAGGGCCGCAAGTGCGAGTCATGCCACGCCAATCCTGCCGTGACCAAGATCAATAGTGGTGGGAAGTTCGTCGTATCGAAGTTCGAGGACGGGAAGGTCGTGTTTAGCAAGGGCGTGGTCCCGGCTGTGCCTGAGAAGCTGGAGTGGGTCTTCTTGGACAAGAAGGGTGACGATTGGGTTCCGCTCAAGGATGCGGCCAAACCACTGATCCAATGGATCGAGTATGGTTCACCGCTCACGACTGATCAGATCGAGAAGATGGCGGAGCCGTACGAATCCGATTAGCAGTGGAACGAATCTCAGATTCGCCACAGCGCATAGGGGCAATTGGGCCGCACGTCTCACCAGCCATCTGCGGGGGTTGCGTAGCGGCCTGCCTCCTGACCATCACGCACGGTCACTAGAGATCTCTCACGATCACGCACGGTCACCAGAGATCACTCACGATCCCTCGAGAACACGCTTGAGCAGCCGCCCGTCTAACTT
>JAGMDA010000306.1 GCA_023128935.1 Candidatus Eiseniibacteriota bacterium
GCGGCCAGTACCAGCATCGGAATGCGTAGCAACCACGTGCGCACCACTGGAAAGAGGAAGACCACATAGGGTATCGCCCCCATCGAGACACCGCCTAGGCTGTTTGGATGGCTGTATATGGGCACAGACCCGTGCAAGCGGGGCACGCCCTGATTCTCCCAGATCATGGAGCCGGAAATGGCTCCGCGTGTCGACTCTTGAGTAATGTACAATAGACTGAGCAGGAAAGCGGCGATAAAGGCGCGCATGCTAAACGGGGACTGGACGAGTACCATGATGAAGAGCGTCAGCATAGCGAACTTGAGAACTCGATCAATGAAGACGTCGCTAGCAAGAGGGCCAGCGGCAGCAAATGGCAACTGCACCACAGTGAGCACGAAGAACAGACCGATCAGGATGATAATTCGGCGAGCGGGCCGGAAATCGACTGGATGCCCCAACAAAAGCATCGCGCAAGCTACGGTCAAGAATAGTCCCAGAGTGAATTCAATTCTGATCTGAGTGAAGATTTCCCGGCGCGCTCCCCATTGCATATACCTGGCCAGCACGAAGACAAGAAACGTGCCGAGAACGATGAGATTTGGCTGGTAATAGCGGAAGGATGGAAACCGCGTCACTCGCTTAATCGGGCTTGTCTCAGCATCGATCATCACTTATCCCCTACACCACCGTCCTGATGGTCCTCCTGCGAACTCGACCGGCGACCCCAGACCAGTGCGCGCACTAAGCCCACCCGCAGTTCCTCAAACGCCAATCGACGAGGCCTGCACCCGAGCCCGGCCCTCCCACGGGACCAGACGGCAGAACAATGCCCAGCGACCGAAGGCCTGAAGTATAGCTTCGGCCCAATCAGCGGTCCAGCGCATCCCAACAGGATCACGACTGCCCTTCGGCTACGCACCCTGTCGATTCGCGTGGACTCCTGAATCAGTACGAACCTGCTTCGGAAACTGCCGCACGGCCCTGCGCAAGGCACACATCCGTCTGGTCGTGCTACAGAAATGAATCGCGGCCTCGTGCTCCCAATTGAAGAGGCTCCTATCGAAATTCCGTGAACACTGGGTTGGGATCAGTTCCAGCTCGATATGCCGCCCCGCTCCGACAAGCGCGAATCTGACCAAGAAGGCCCTGTGGCTTACCCGGCGGTGATCGTCCAGTGATCTGCGACCATTGGTCCTGCGGCCGGGTTTGATTCCCGGCACGCCTCGACATCCTTGGTGCCCAATTCCCCGATGGTGTATCCTCCGCAACTGTGTGAGGTTGAGAGACAGACCCAGAATCCGGGATGGCTATCCATGAATAAGATGGGCGTCATGATCCGACGTGGTGCACGGGTGCTGAGCGAGGGCCCTTTGGGTTCGATCTCCGGCTCCCTGTGTCACTCCTGGAACCGGCTACTGCCGGAGAGATACGTCAACTGGTTCTTGCGGCGCATGATTGCCGAACGGCTCAGCCACTTCCGGACCGCATGGACATCCGTTCTCCACCATCCAGCGCATCTCTGGCTTCCGCGATTCGACCGGCAGCAGATTGAGGACATGGTAGCGTGGGCTCGTCATCGATTTCCAGACGCCGACTTCTACGTTCTGTCCGACCTCGCCCCCAGGGCCATACCCTACCCCTTTGCCAACCATGGAATGCGTTGGCTCCAAAACATTCGTGCCGTCCAGGAAACGGGCCAGCCCCGAGTCTTCTTCTGCATTTTCGAGAGCGACGAAAGGCTCGCCGACGTATTGCGCGCAATCATGTGCATGTCCAACGCCTTCTACTATACACCCAAGGCCTATCTGCCGACCGCGCGTGTCTTCCACCGGGACCACATCGCCTGGCGCGTTCTTCGGGAAGCGGTTCCGCCCGCGAATAAGCTGGATACCTTCGATCTTGCCGACTACGAGAACATCATCCAAGCCTTGCAGGTGACCCGAAACTTGCCTGGGGCCTACGTTGAAATCGGGGTTTACAAGGGAGCTAGCGCACACTTGGCCCTAAATTACTTGAGAAGTGCAGGGATCGATCGCCATGCATTCTTCCTAGATGTGTTTGAGGGATTTTCCTACGATGAGGCGAAGAGCAGTCCGGATGCCTTTTGGCTGGGCCAATTCTGCAGCACATCCATGGATACGGTCAAACGGCGTCTGGCCGCTTTTGAAAACAAGACCCTAGTCAAATGTAACATCATCACCGATGAGCTCCCTGGCGAGATCGACGAAATCGCCGTCTGCAACATCGACGTGGACATCTATGAAGCGATTACCGCCGCCTTGAATAAGACCGCTCCACGGATTGTTGGCAACGGCGTCATCCTGGTCGAGGACCAGGGCCACACACCCAATATCGCCGGCGGATATTTGGCATTGAAAGACTTCCTGGCCAGCCCCCTGGGTCGCCATTTCGTTCCCTGGAACCTGAGCTCGGGGCAAGCCGTCCTCATCAGAAAATAGGGAACTCCCAGGCGTCAGGCGCCCCGCTGAATCCGGGACCATTCCAGCTATTGGCGAATAGGGATGGCACGCAATGTGCCAGGTGGGTTCTGCTGATCCGAAGGCATTCTGTCACCTGTGGAGCAGCATCTCCCGCACGACCTGCGCCCCTAGCGCGTCAAGACTGTCGATTACCGGTACAGGCAGAGTCCAGCTTGCCATGAGTGCCTTCAGCTCGGTACATCCTGCGATGATCGCTTCGACTCCCTGAGACTGGAAAGCGTGCGCGATCTTCTCCCCTAGGTTGTTGTCCGGGTTGAGACCGCGCTGGTCCACTTCGTTCTGGATCTGCTCATGGAGGGCATCCTGGAGTCCTGCTTCTAGGCAGACCACCTCGATCCCTCGCAGCCGCAGGCCCTCCTTATAGAGGCCGGTGCGGGCTGTGGCTGCGGTGGACAATAGGCCCACCCGCTGGCATTCGAGTGCCTCCACCTCCCGGGCTACCGCGTCGAGGATGCTGACAACCGCGATCGAAAGGGCCTCAGCGAGCCCTGGTAACAGCACATGGAGCGTGTTGCACGGCAGACTCAGGAAATCGGCCCCAGCCGCCACAAGTGCATTCGCCGCGGCTAAGAGCGGGTCTCGGTAGCTCTCGACACCCACCCCGTCGCGCAGCAAGCGCTCCTCCATAGCCAGGTCGATGTCCAGGCTGGCAATCAGTACTGGTGGCCGGCGGTCCAAACCGGCCTGTCTGCAGCGGGTCAGGATGTCGAGATATAGCTGGGCAGTGGCCCGCGGTCCGGCGCCACCGATAATCCCCGGGATTCGAGCTTGCAAAAACACCTCCATCCTTCGCATCCGGTGCCGTCCAGCAGAGCTGGTTAAGTTATACTGGGGACCATGCTCCTGCGTCAACGCCGGCCACCGGAGTCGACGGGCTCGAGGCCTGGAGACTCTGCTCGACAGCCTCCGGCTTCCGACGGAAATGCACACGGGAGTGGGATTCAACTAGCTTGTTGCCCGTTCTTTGCGACCATTGAGTCCGATTGGAGAGCAAGCCATGCCCGGTCTCTTCGCCCTGATTAGCTGCGGGCGCCTCTTGCAAGACGCCACACTTCCCAGCGCAGCCCGCTGGCCGCTCTACAAGGCCCGCGAACTGCATCGGGAGGATACCGCATTGCTGGGCGCTTTCTTGCGCCACCGCGGTTCCGAACACGTCTCATTTCACTCCACAGGCGAATACATCCTGACGCTCTATGGCCATTGCGCCGATCCGCGGATTGGTCATCACCTGCAGGCCGAAGAACTTTTGGCGGCCTTGCAACGCGAGGGAGACGGAGTGCTGGACCGCCTAGAGGGGGACTTCTATGCGCTGGAGATCGACCGCACCAGGAGTCGGGTGAGGCTCTTCAATGACCGTATTGGCACGCTCGCGGTCTATTGGCACTATCATGACGGCATCCTGGCCGTCGCGCCTCGCCTGGGCATGCTCCCCGCGACGGCCAGACAGGCGGGGGTGAATCCTGGTGCAGCAATCATGTTTCTGTCGATCGGGCACTACCTCGGACCCAACACACTCCTGCAGGAAGCCAACTTCCTCACTCCGGCTACGATTATAAGTCTCGACCTCCAGACCGGCCGCCTCACTCAAAAACGCTATTGGAACCTGGTCTACAACCCGGATACGGACGCCTCGCCCGCTACTCTCTGCCGGCGCTTAGGCGAATCGATCCAGGAGGCTACGTCGCTACTTACCCAGCCTGAGGCAGGTCGCGGCGGCATTTTCCTGAGCGGAGGGTGGGACAGCCGGGCGCTGCTGGGCGCCGCGCTTGCAGTGGGGCGGCCCCCGGCCCTGGTGGTGACCAATGGAATGAGTGATGAGATTCCCGGTGCCGATACATTCCTCGCTCGGCGCTTGGCGGGCGATCTCGATTTGCCCTACAAGTTCTGCCGACGAGTACCGGACATTGGTCCAGCAGCGTGGTTGGACGGCCTGCACAAGGGGGAGATCACAACTGCCAACAATCCCGAGAACTTCGGCCAGCATGGACTCGATGCGGACTTTTTCGGTGATCTTGAATTCATGCTCAAGGGCGATGTCACGTGGGGTTCCGGTGCGCCGGCCCTAAGTCGCGAGCAGTCCATCAACAAGGTCGTGCC
>JAGMDA010000307.1 GCA_023128935.1 Candidatus Eiseniibacteriota bacterium
CCGGGCTCGGTGGGCAGCCGCGCTCGGTGGGCAGCCGGGCTCGGTGGGCAGCCGGGCTCGGTGGGCAGCCGCGCTCGGTGGGCAGATGCGCTCGGTGGGCAGATGCGCTCACTGGGCAGCCCCGGCGTGAGGCACGCTAAGAACAGAATCGGAGGGAGACGGACATGAAGCGCAAGATCCTCTTGTCCGGGTTGTTGATCTTGGTCCTCGCATCCTGGATCAGTCTTGCCAGAGGCCAGGAAGCGACCACTGGCTCCATCGCAGGGACGGTGACGGACCCGAAGGGCGGACCCCTAGGCGGGGCGACGGTGACGATCATTTCGGGTCAGGGCGCCAAGACGGCCATGACCGACGCGGACGGGCGGTTCCGCTTCCCCTATCTGACACCTGGGCTCTACGACCTGACTGCGTCGCACCCCGGCTACATCACTGCCGAAAGCCAGGGCATCTTAGTGCGCCTTCTGGCTCGCGTCCGTGTCGAGGCGATCCTAACCCCGGGAGCCTCCGAGAAAATCGAGGTGATCGGCAGCGCGCCCGTGGTCGACCTCTCCTCGACCACCACGGGTGCGACGATCAGCGCGGAGCTCATGTCCAGCATGCCTCTCGGCCGCAGCTTTTCTAGCACGCTGGCGCTGGCCCCGGGCGTGGTCGAGAGCGGCATCGATGCTTCCAACCCCTCCATCGCCGGCGCGAGCGGGCTCGAGAATACCTACATCGTCGACGGGATGAGCATCGGCAACACGGGCTACGGCAGCGCCGGTTCATACTCCATCGTTTACGGCTCCCTGGGGACGGGCGTCAACTACGACTACATCCATGAAGTGCAGGTGAAGACCGGCGGCTACGAGCCCGAGTACGGCGAGGCGCTCGGCGGCTTCATCAACATGGTAACCAAATCGGGGACCAATACTTTCACCGGCAGCGTTTTCACATACATGCAGTTCAGGGACCTGGAGACCGAGCGGGTCAATTCTGACCACTGGCTCCTCTCCGCGCGAAGGGTCGGCTACGCAAGCAGGGATTACGGGTTTGAGGCCGGTGGACCCATCGCGAAGGACAAGGCCTTCTGGTTCGCGGCCTTCGACCCGACCTTCACCACGCGGACGCGCCGGACCTCCACCGCGGTCACGGGCGCCCAGGGGTTCGACCACACGGTTGACGTCAAACGCACGATCTACAACTACGCGGCCAATGTGAAGTGGTTGGTGAGCCCGAAGCACACCTTGGCCCTATCGGCCTTCGGCGATCCCTCGGTGGGCGAGAGCGGTCCGCAGCGCGCATCAGCCGTTGCGGTGACGGACCCGAGCGCCAGGTACTCCGAGATCACCTACGGCGGCCACAATGTCGTGGGGCATTGGAACGGCGAGTTGTTCAGCAACTGCTTCATCGAAGGAACCGTCGCCTACCATGAGGACCAATTCGAGGAGGATCCGGCGATCGACAAGCCGCAGGGCTTCGACCTGCGGGGGAACGTCTTCCGGCGCTGCGGGGGCGTGGGGTTCTACGAGAACAACACCTCCACGAACGCGCAGTACCAGCTCAAGCTCTCGAACTTCCTGGACGCAGCGGGGGAGCATCACCTGCGCTACGGAATCAGCTACCAGGACATCGGCTACGAAACGACTGCCAATTTCACCGGCCCCGCTGGCATCGAGATCAGATTGGGGGACGGCACCGTGAGATCCACGAGCGGCTACAGTTGGGACATCGACCCGGGCGAGACGCGCTTTCGGATCAACCGCATCCGCAGCGGCGAGCTGGGAGCCAAGACGAGCGCGGACTACACCGCCGCCTTCCTCTCGGACACGTGGACTCCGACCAGGCATTTGAGCATCATGGCCGGCGTGCGCTGTGAGCAGGAGGAGCTCAAGGGCAACGTGACCAACTTCACCTGGAAGGACAACTGGTCCCCTCGTTTCCACCTGACCCTGGACCCGACACGGGATAACCGGAGCAAGATCTTCTTTGCCTATGGCCGCTACTTCGGCAAGGTCCCCAACAACCTGGCGGTGCGCGCCATGTCGCGGGAAGTCACCTACGTGGTCGACTACGATCTCAGCCAGATCGACATGACGGATCCCAACAACCCGCAGGGCATCGGCCCGGATGCCCAGCTCGGCGACCCCTACGTGTTCGGCGACACGCAGACCCGCATCGACCCGGATTCCAAGCTGAGCTATGCGGACGAGTTCGTCGTCGGCTTGCAGCGCGAAGTCGTCCCGTTCCTCACCGTGGACCTGACCTATTTGCATCGTCAGCTCGGGCGCACGCTCGAGGATGTCCAGGACAGCTCCTATGTCGCGCAGCTCGAAGGTGGTGGGTTCGGTGAATACATCATCACGAATCCGGGGCCACCATTCTTCCCCGAGCCGAAACGGAACTATGACAGCGTGACCCTCAAGGTCGAGAAACGGCTGCAAAACGACTGGCAGCTGCTGGCCTCCTATACCTGGTCGCGGCTGTGGGGCAATTACGAAGGCTACTTCCGGCGGGACAACGGCCAGAGTGACCCCTTCATCACCTCGGCCTTCGACTGGCCCTACCTCCTGGATCCGGACGTGTGGCAGTACACGAGTGCCAGCGGACTGCTGCCCAGCGACCGCCCCCACGTCTTCAACGCCTACGCATCGTACCGGCTCAGGAATGGACTCGACATGGGGTTGAGCCTGAAGGTCCAGAGCGGAATCCCGATCACCAAACTCGGCTACAACTGGGTGTACGCCAGCGAGTCAGAGATCCTTCTCGAGGAACGCGGCGCGAGCGGCCGGACCCCTACCACCCGCGACGTGGGACTCCACCTCGAGTACCCGATCGCGCTTCCCGCGAGCGCCTTCGGACTGGGCATCAAGGTGGTGGAGGTGAGCATCGACGTCTTCAACGTCCTGAACGAACAGAAGACGGTCTATGTCGATAACATGGCCGAGGTGGGGGGCTCGGTGCAGGGAGCGCCCTACAGCCCGGAAGACCCTTGTCCGGAGTGCGCGAATCCGGATTTCGGGAAGGCGTACTACTTCCAGGGTCCGCGGCAGATCGTGTTCGCGCTGCGAGCTCGATTCTAAGAGCCCCCATCAAGGGCTGGCCCGATGGAATCAGGTATGACGCCGATGGTCTCCACGCCTCCGTCGCGACAGAGGTCCATCACCTTGACGACCGTGCCGTAGACGCTTGCCTGGTCCGCATCGAGGAAGATCACCCGCTGGCCGCCGCGCTGCGCGAAGATCTCACGCAGTCGGCGCGGCAGGCTGCTCAGCCCGACCTCCTCGCGGTTGAGCAGCAGACGCCCATCGGCGCACACGTGAATCACCAGCTGCCTTTTCGCGTACTCCGCGGGGAGGGGCTGGTCTGCCTTCTGCGGGATCTCCGACTGCAGCGCTTTGGTCAGGATCGGGGCCACCATGATGAAGATGATCAGGAGAACCAGAAGCACGTCGACGAGGGGCGTGACATTGATGGTGGGCCGCATCTGGCCCAGCCCTTCAAGTCCCTTGGCCATCGGTTAGTCTCCGTGCCCCGCCGGGCGCGGTCCCGGGAGAATCTTGCTGCCCGCGGGTTTGATCTCGCGCGCGATCAGGGAAGCGCCGCGGAACCCGGCCGCGCGACCCGCCTGGAGGATCTGCTTGATCTCCCCGTAGTGGACGCTGCGGTCCGCCTTGACCTGGAACTGCAGGCCGGGATCGGCCTGGTGGCGCATCCGCAGCGTGCCGGCCAGGTCCGCCTGGTCGATCGGGTCGGTTCCCAAGAACATCCGCCCGTTCCCCTGCAGGACCACGGTCAGGGTCAGGCCCGTGTCCTCGGATGCGTCCTCAACGTTGCGCGCCTGCGGCAGGTCGACGCCCACGCCCTGCTGGAGCAAGGGGGTCACCACGATGAAAATGATGAGGACCACCAGCATCACGTCCACGAGGGGCGTGATGTTGATCTCGCTGTTCAGCGACTGGCCGGCCGGCCGGTTGTTGCCTCGAGCTTCCATGAGTTGCTCCGTGACCTCTTGATGAAGTAGTCGACCAGCTCGCTGCTGGCATTGCTCATTTCGCTGTCGATGCGCTCCATCTGCCCCAGGAAGTAGTTGAAGCCCCAGACTGCGGGGAGCGCGACCAGGATGCCGGCCGCGGTGTTCACCAGCGCCTCCGCGATGCCGCCGGCCACCGCGCCGATCCCGCCCGAGCCAGCCGCGGCCATTCCGAAGAAGCTGTTCATGATGCCGACCACCGTGCCGAACAGGCCCACGAATGGCGCGGTGGCCGCGATCGATGCCAGGCCGGGCAGGCCCCGCTTGAACTCCTGGGTGATCAGTACGCTCTCACGCTCGGTGGCGCTGCGGATGGTGTCTTCGAAGCCCTCGGCAAAGCAGTCCGTCTCCCACCCGGGTGTCTGGTCCAGGATGGCGGCGGAGTAGATGCGCGCCAGGTGGCTCTGCGGGTGTTTCCTGGCCTCCTCGACCACCTCGTCAAGCTTGTTCTCGGCGAGCAGGCGCTGGGTCACCCGGACGAAGTCGAGCGATTGCTTGTGCGCCTTGCGCAGCAGCAGCCAGCGGTCGATCATGATCCCGGTCGAGTAGACTGACATCACGAGCAGGAAGATCAAGACCAGGTGCCCGACCGTCCCCATCGAATGCCAAATCTCGATCGGTCCGTAGGCGGTCGCTGGATGCATTGCGTCTGCCCCCTTAGTTCAGGATGAAGTCTACCGTCAGCGCGAAATAAACATCGACGGGGATGCCGTTGCGCTCCCCGGGTCGGAATCGCCAGCGTTTGAGTGCCTCGATTGCGGCTTCCGTGCAGCCCAGGCGCAAGCCCTGCACCACCCTGATGTCACCCACCGTCCCATCCCGTCGAATCACGGCCTCGAGTCTCACCTCGCCCTCGACGCGGGCGCGGCGCGCAATCATCGGATACTCAGGCTGAACCCGATGAATCACCACCGGCACCGAGACGTCACCGCCGGCCCAAAGCAGACCGCCGGGGACACCGCCGGGGACACCGCCCGGGGTACCGCCGGGAACGCCCCCCGACACGCCCTCTTCCACTCCCGCGCCGGCCGCCGCCGGCGGTGCCCCCGCAACAGGCTCGGTGTTGATCGCCTCTGGTGTCATTTGCGGCTGCATAATCTCGGTGGACATCGGTGGGGGCGCCTGAGCCTCCGGTCGCGGGGGAGCCGGAGTGAATTCAGAGGCCGGCGACACAGGTGCAGCTGTAGCCGTAGGCCCAGTCCCAGCCCCAGGCGCCGATGCCGCCGGTGGAGGCGCGAAACGCAGGAATGTTACCTGGAGCGGCGGCTCGCTGATCGGAGGCTCCTT
>JAGMDA010000308.1 GCA_023128935.1 Candidatus Eiseniibacteriota bacterium
CACGTGCGGCGCCGCCTCGGGTCGCGCCCGCAGTAGCCGTTTCCATACGCCCGCGGCCTTCTCATGCTCATCCTGCCGGCTCCAGAGATCGCCAAGGAGGTCCAAAGCAGCTCCGTAGTCGGGTTCATCCTTCAACGCTTCCTCGAGCAGCTTGCGCGCATCGCGAACCTCCCCCGCGGCAGCTCTCTTCGCAGCGATATAGGTACGGATCTGCGCCTGGGTGGGACCTGTATAACCACGGCCTGTTCGGCTGAGGCTATCAGTCGCCTTGACGGCCCGGCCCCAATCCTCGCGAGCCAGCGCTTCATACACTTCGACCTGCCAGATCAGTGGGTTCTTTTTGTCCAGCTGCTTGAGCCCATCGACTTCAGCACGAGCTTCGTCGTAGCGTCCCAATAAGAAAAGATCCTCAACCAATCCCGCAAGAACCTGCTGCCGGAGGGAGCGCTCATGAATGTCCCGCGCCTTCAGGCTGCGATAGAGGGCAACCGATCTCTCAAGGTCACCCTCCTTTCTGAGGATTCTCGCCAGCCTGAGGTAGGCCGCTATGTCCTCGGTGTTCGTGCGGATCAGCGACTTCAGCGCTTCCCGGGCACGGGGCAAGTCGCTATCCAGCAGAGCCTCGGCAATGGCCTGGTAGCGAGCAAGGCTGTCACTCATCTTTCGTTTCCCGCGACTCGTCCAGATGGGCAGAAGCAGCACCACGACAACCATCCCCACCAGGACTACCAGGATCAGGATCTCCGCCACGGCCACCCTCCTGCTTCCGCGTCCCTATTGTTTCCGGCCGGGAGTTCCAGCGGGAGCGCTGCCCTCGGGTTGCTCACTGTCAGCGCCCAGGGGTGCTTCGAGGGCTGCCGTACGCAGAGCATCCAATTCCCGACGCATCCGCTCCGCCTCACGCTCCAATCGGACGCACCGGCGGTGCACCCGCAGCTCCCGGATGGCCGCCACCATCATAAACGTGAGCACACCCAGGAAATAGGAGACAGCCAGTCCCACGGCAAGGTTCATGGGAAATCCCATCGCCCCCGGGTACCATCGCAACAGGACATCCTGCTCCCTATTGGCCAACGCAAACAGCAGGACAGCAACAACGAAGATAAGGAGAGCAAAGATCTTCACGTACCACACGGCTCATGCTCCTTCCCACGGACACCACAACCTTCTCTACTGCCGTATCAGCTGTGGATCTCATTCTAGGGTTGCCCCTCACGCAATGCAATCGGTGGAGCTTCTCTGCCATCCACTGGAAGTCAGGGGCAGGTAGAGAGAAGGATGGGGTTTGAAGAAACGGCCGCGCGCTCTCTTTGGCGCCTCGATAAAAGCCGGGTACCCCCATCTGGCAACTCGATCCGGGCCATCAAAGAGCGAGGGAGGGTGATTGGCAGATCACCCTCCCTCTTCAAACAAGCCTCTCCCGAAGTCGTGAGCCATATACCGCAGTGGTATCCGCATAGCTAGCTCTCAGGGGAGTCCTCTTGCGCGGGCTTTTGCTGCGACTCATCCGATCCGTCAGGCGTGGTTTCATCCCCTGCGACTTCGACCTTCTCGGCCTCGGCCTCCACGGCATCAGCCTTGGGCGCCTCCGCGCCGGCCTCGGCCTCCACGGCATCAGCCTTGGGCGCCTCCGCTCCGGCCTCGGCCTCCACGGCATCAGCCTTGGGCGCCTCTGCGCCGGCCTCGGCCTCCACGGCAACGTCCGCAGGCGCCTTGGCCTTTTCGTCCTCTACGCCGGGCTTACCCTCGTCTGCCACAGCGGCTTTCGCTCCAGCCTCCAGCTTCTCGGTAAAGGCCGCTCTGACCTCCTCGTCCTGCTCTGCCAGCCAGGCCTTCACACTCAGCAGAATCCGGTGATTGGCCGGATCGACGCGCGTGATCTTGACTTTGAGGAGATCGCCCTCATGAAAGACCGCGGTCGCATTGCGGAGGTCTTCAAGACCCAACTGTCCTGCTGGAATGAAACCCTCTACTTCCTTCTCCAGCAACACGACTGCCCCCCGATCGATCACCTTCGCCACGGTGACTTCAACATCATTGTTGATAGGGTACTTGTCGATCAGCATCGGCCAAGGATCGTCCTGAACCTGCTTGAACCCCAGACTGACCCTGCGGTTGGACTTGTCTAGCGTCAGCACGCGGACTGTCACGGTGTCACCCTTTTTGACCACTTCGCTTGGATGGCCAACCCGGCGCGTCCAGGACATATCGGAGATGTGGACTAGGCCGTCAATACCATCCTCCAGTTCAACAAAAGCACCGAAGTTCGTCAAATTGCGCACCTTGCCGTCAACGATGGAATTTACTGGATAGGGCTCATCCAATGTCAGCCAGGGATCGGGCTCGACCTGTTTGAGGCCCAAGGAGATGCGCTCGTTGTCCTTGTCGACTTTCAGGACCATGCATTCGACATCCTGTCCCTCGCGGAGGATCTTCGACGGGTGCCTTATGTGCTTCGTCCAGGACATCTCTGAGATGTGTATCAGGCCCTCCACGCCTCTCTCCAACTCGACAAAAGCGCCATATTCCGTCAGGCTCACTACACGGCCTTGAATCTTCGAACCCACAGGATACTTCTCATCCACGCGCGCCCATGGGTATTCGCTGAGCTGCTTGAGGCCGAGGCTGATCCGCTCGCGCTCGGGATCGAAGGAGAGCAGCTTGATCTTCACCTTGTCGCCAACGCTCACGACCTCTGACGGGTGACGGATCCTCCCCCAGGACATGTCCGTTATGTGCAACAGTCCATCGATGCCTCCCAAATCGATAAAGGCACCAAAATCGGTGATATTCTTGACGTACCCCTCGCGAATCTGACCTACCTCGAGTTCCTTGAGGATCTGATCCTTGGCCACCTCTCGCTCTTCCTCAAGCACCAGCCGGCGGGAGACCACGATATTGCGACGACGCTTGTTCAGTTTGATGATCTTGAACTTGAGCGTCTCGGACATCAGGCTCTCTATGCTCTGCGGTTGCCTCAAAGCAATCTGTGAACCGGGCAGGAAGGCGTCGACGCCAAAGAGATCCACCACAACCCCGCCCTTGATCTTCTTGACCAGGCGCCCTTCAACAACCTCGCCCCTCTCCGCAGCTTCTTTGACACGGTCCCAGACCTTAACGAAATCCGCGCGCTGCTTCGACAGCACGACCAGTCCGTCTCGATCCTCAAGTTTTTCTAGAAAGACATCGATCTCCTCGCCAACCTTGATACTGGCCGCATCGCCGAATTCATGCAGTGCGATAACCCCTTCGCTCTTGAATCCGACGTCGACGAGCACATCATTCTCATCCACCATCAGGACGCGACCCTTGAGAACCTCGCCTTCCTCCAGGTTCTGCATGGAATTGACGTACATATCGATCATCTCTTTGACCCGTTCGTCGGAGATTTCCTCTGGCTCCTCGCGGTTCACGAGACGCACCGGTGCTGGTGGTCTGGGGACATCGGCTTTTGGCTCTTCGTCACCCGGAGCAACAGTCGCGGAAACCGTGGCCCCGTCGCCACCGAGCGATGCAGCCGCGTCTCCTTCCTGTGTGAGTGTTCCCGCTGCGGACGTCTTGACCGGGGCCTGCGATTCACCCGCAGCCTCAGGGCTCGTGGCAGCCGCCTGGGGGGGCGCTGTGGTCAGGCCCTCTTCGTGGCGTTCTTCGCTCTGATCCTGGGTCCGTTCGTTTTCGGTCATGGGTTTCTTGTCCTCCCGTCTCCTCCGACAACAACATCACCCGCCTAGTTTAGCGCGCCAGGCGATCGCGGTTGAAACCAGTAAGTATACCATCTGGAAAATAGTTCACAAGCTCGATCTCATACAGCGTTTGTAACCCCATCGGGGCCATCTACATTGATCACAACCCTGCAATCGCTTGCATGACCGTGGCAGCGAACATACGGTCATCGCTCCCGGATTCCAGTGAATCATAGTACAGCGGATCGCCAAACGTCACGTGGATGTGTTCAAGCCGCAGGACGCTCCGCCAAAAGCTATCCCCGCGAATCCGCGCCGGAACAACGGGGACATGTGCCTGACGCGCCAGCCACGCAACCCCGGCATGTGGCTTGCCCAACTGCAGCCCCTTAGTGCGTGTTCCTTCAGGGAATATCAGCAGGGGCAGGGCCTGGCGGAGCGCGCTGCGTGCCGCGCGCAGCGCGCTCCGGTCCATACGTCCGCGGCGTATGGGGATCGCATTGAGCCTCCGGAGGAGCGAACCCAGCAAGGGTTTGCGGAAGAGCTCCTCCTTCGCGAGAAAACCAGTTGCTCCCGGCAGGAGGCATCCGATAAGGGGCCCATCAAAATAGGAACGGTGGTTGCTTGCCAGCAGGAAAGCTCCCTTGGGAATCTTCTCAAATCCCGTAACACGCACGCCTCCCAGGGCGATGAAGAAGCAGCGCGCCAGTCCCCGCGCACAGCGGTAGAACCGCGATCCACGTAGCCTACCGTGGCCCCTGTACAGTGCACAGATCAGATTGGTCTGCTCCTCAAAGGTGAGATCGGTAGTATCAAGCCGGATGGCACCAGCCGGAACCCGCAAGGGAGAAGCCCCCCGCGCCCGGTCCTTGGAATCCCTCGCCCGCATCTCAATGGTGACCCGCTCCTCGTTCACCGCGCGCCCTTCATCACGAAGCTGGGCAATTCGCCTTTGAGCGCGGACTTCGATAGAGGCAGTTAGATAAATCTTCAGGTCCGCCTCAGGGAAAACCTCACTGCCCATGTCGCGACCCTCGGCAATGCAATCCTGCTGGCGGGACAGGTCGTGAAGCAGTTCACCCACACGAGTGCGCACCTCGGGAGCAGTGGCTAGATCAGAGGCTAGGCAGCCCAGGCGCTCGCTGCGGATCTCATCGGAGACATCACGGTTGTCCACCGAGATGTGGAAGGCGCCTGCGTCGGCGCGCGCTTGGATGCGCACTGATTCAAGCAGCCCCAGGAGGCGTCCATCCCTCGGTGTTTCGATGCCCTCGCGCTCAGCGGCCAGAGCGATGGCCCGATAGAGGGCTCCAGAATCGAGGTAGAGGAACCCGAGGTGCTTCGCCAGGGCTCTGGCTGTCACGGATTTCCCTGTGCCCGCCGGTCCATCGATCGTGATGATCCGGCGCGCCCCAGTCGCCCTGCTTCCATACCCATTGCCTTGCATCTGGCTCCGA
>JAGMDA010000309.1 GCA_023128935.1 Candidatus Eiseniibacteriota bacterium
AGGAGTTGATCGTGAAGGAATCAGTTCTCCTTGGCGCGAAACCTGGAGACGAGATGGTTTCGGGGGTGAGCATCAAATACAAATCTGGTCTCGGTTGAATCCGGAGTCCCCATGCATAGGCTATGCCCCCCTGGAGAGCCGAATAAAGCAATGGGCGCAAGAGTCCCCAATAGAAGGATGGTTCCCACTCTGGTGTGGAGAACGCTGCGGCTGCGATGTCATCAGGGATGCCAAGAAAGAATTCATTTCCAATCACGATCGACCAACGCGAATCGGGAATAGCTCCCAGATCCGGGGTGCGTACTCAGGTCAATCAGGTCTGAACCAATCCGAGAGAGCAGCGGGGGCGGACGCCGGATGCAAAACGACAGACATCCGGTGGATGGGGAAAGTCTGTCTTGACATCCTCCCCCATAGAAGGGATTTGTATCCTCCTCCTCTGACTACCAATCCCCGTGCATCGCCCCCGACACCCATTCGCGGCGCCGGCCGACACGCCCGAACTCCCTTGATCGCCACCAATCCCCGGTCGCGACACCCCAACCTCCCTCAATTGCCGGCCACAGCCATGCCAATCGGCTTGGTGTGCACAGGCGGCACTCGTCTCCGAACACACCTCACCCAGCACCACCCGTCGGCCGGGCTGAACTGCGCTGCGCGCGGGTGCGCTCATATGATCTCTCTCGGCGTATCCGCATCGATGCCGCGCACCGCGACATTCGTGGCGCCCCCTCCGAGATCGGTGAAGACTTCCCAGTCGAGACTATCGAACCTAGCGCAACCGAAGCTGGTGCCGAACCAGATGGCACCCGTTAGATCTTCAACGAGTGAGTAGACCGTGTTGTGCGGCAGGGGGGAGTTGGACGTGTCGTAGGTCGTCCAGGAGGTCGCCTGGGCCGTTCCTGCCGCGAGAATCAGTAGCAGAACGAATGAAATTCGCCGGGCCAACCCTGACATGCCGTCGTGACATCTCCAGTCGCTCACCACGCGGCGGCTGGCGGGGGCACAGAAGGGCACCATCTCGCTTCCTCCCATTCATAGGCGGGGTAGATCGAGGGAAGATCAGACCGCCGCCAGGCTGATTACCACACCGTTTAGCATTCTACCACACTGGTGCCGTCAGCGGGGCGTGGATCAGCCACAAGCCACCCCTCGGCGCCCTGGAATGACAAGCCCCGGCCCGGAAGCGTCATGAATCCAGGCCGGAGTGATGTCGGCACTCAAACCGCACTAGAACGGCCGCGAGAAGAAGCTGTGGAAGTGGGCAACCTCATCCAACTTCGTGAACAGAATGCCGGGCGGTGCCGCGAAGGCTTTGGAAACATGTGGATCCTGCTCTTGTGCTTCATCGAACAGCGTCTCAGCAGCTTCCTTTGACCCCAGCCTCTCCTCGATCCGAGCCAGGGTATGCAGCGCATAGGCCCGCAGCGGCCGTATCGGTTCTGTCGTCAGATAGCGGCTGATCGCGTCTTTGGCCTTGGGCAAGGCGATCTCTGATTGGGATGCATCCTGCCGGAAGACCATCATGTGGTACTTGGCGATGTCGAGCAGTAGAAGTTGCTTGGTTGGATCCGCCTGCAGCGTCGCTTCGAGCTGTTGCATGCCCTCTTCAGTCTTCTCCTGATAGAGGTACGCTTTCCCCAGTTGCTCCATCAGGTCGGCGCTCCCGGGATTCTCTTCCAGCTTCGTCTGCCAGAACTGAACGCGGTCAACATCCTCGGCCAGGATCAACTCCCGCGCCTTGGCCCCCAATACCGGATCTCGCTCCTCCAGTTGCTTGACGTGAGCTTCTGCCTTGACGGCATCACCACCCATTTCACTGGGAGCGCTTAGGATCTCGACGAGAAAGAGCCGCGCTTCATGGAAGTCCTGATCTAACTCGAGCACAGCGTCATAGGCAGCAACCACCTCGGCGACCCTTTCCGCGGCATCCGGTTGACCCCGCATGAAGGATGCATACGCTCGGAAGAAGCTGACGTAACCCTTGTAGTGGGCGTAGATGACGTTGGCAGGATCGTTGGTAGCAGCGTTCTCCGCAGCCTGCTGCAGGCTCTCGAGTCCTTCCATCAACATCCGCGGATTGCCCAAGCCGATGTGTTGTTTGGTCCGCGCCAACTCGAACCACGCCGCGGCATGCGTTGAGTCTGCGGCCAATACCCGCTCCAAGATCACTTGGGCTGAGTCGACGTTGCCCATCATCCTCTGTTCATATGCCTGCTCGACTGCATCGTCCTGCATCTCAGCGACGCAGGACGACAGCAGGAGCATGAGGCTGACGAGAACGACTCCGCCGGCCACCATCATGAACACTCCTCTCGCTACATTGCTCGTTTTCATGGTCCTCCCTCCTTATTCTCACTCCTCCTGCGAACCAACGCGTAGAAGCGCAATTCCACTCGCCAACAGTGGGCCCACGAAAAGAACAATCACAACGGGACGCCCCTTCTCCAGCGGGTTGCCCCCGAAGATCTCGTAGAGCCCGAAGAAATAGAAGAAGAAACCAGATATACCCAGCAGCAGAACTCCCGCAATCCGCGGCCAGCGACGAGCTGTATAAGCCAGCGCGAAGAACGGGATCGCCAATAATGAATGCATGATGATACCCATCGGTCCCCTCCACGCCGTGCCGGTGTTGGAGAGGATGACGAACAAGAGCCAGAAGGAACCGAACACGGTAAGGAGCCGGGAGGCTGTCTTGCGCGGTCCCCAATAGGACAGCAAGGAGCTGAGCAACC
>JAGMDA010000031.1 GCA_023128935.1 Candidatus Eiseniibacteriota bacterium
AACGGGGCATACCGCCACCCGCTTGACCTGCCCGTCGCCTATGGCTCGGGTGGTCACTTTATCGTTCTCGGCCAGGGTCAGGTGGACGATGCGGCGCTCGTCGGCGGGAAGGAGTTCGCTCAGGGCATCCCTTCCCCCCGATAGGGCGCGCTCGGCCAGATCCAGCGCCTTGCGCCGGAGCTGCTCGTGGCTGCGTTTCCGATAGCCCGCCACGTCAACGCGTACGCGGATATTCTCGTCCCGTTGCCCTACCATCCTCGAGACCAAGTGCTGCAAGGCCTTCAGCGTGTCGCCTCCGCGCCCGATCAGGAGTCCATCAGCATCGCTGGTTTGCAGGTCGACCTCGTAGGCGTCTTCCGCCTGTGTAATGCGGTAGTCAACGTCGATCCCCATCTTCTCGAAGAGCTGTTTCACGATCTCAGTGATTAACCGCTGCGCAGCAGATTTCTCCCACACTCGGATCCGGACCGACTTGCCCTTGAATAGCCCCAGTACGCCGCCTTTTCCGGATTCTAGTACCTCGTACTCCACCTGGTTAGGCGTAGAGTTAAGCCTGTCACATGCGGCCTGCAGTGCCTCTTCCTCGTTCTTTCCTTCAATGATTATTCCTTCCTCTGTCTTTCGTTCCATAGCGAGCCCTTTCTCGTGGGGAAGCTTCTCCACCGGATTGCGATGGTTTCCTATTTCGCGCTTCCATGTTTCCGTTTGGTCGCAACGTCGCTTTTTCCGCCCTCTCCAGCTTCAGCTGCCGAAAGGGCGACGGGTTTCATCAGCATCTGCTGTCCAATGGCAAGGACATTCGATACCGTCCAGTACAGAACGAGCCCCGATGGCATTGCATAGAAGAAAAACACCATGATCAGCGGCATCATGAGTAGCATCGGTGCCTGCTTTGGATCCGTCGGGGTCATTCTCTGCTGCCAAAACATTGTTAAAGCCATCAAGATCGGCAGGATATTAATCGGTACGCCCATCACCTGCCCCACCGTGTCCGGCGAGGCCAGATCATTCACCCACAACATGAATGGGGCCTTGCGCAACTCGATCGCGTTGGGAAGTACACTCCAGAGAGCGTAGAATACAGGCATCTGCGGAAGCAGCGGCAGGCACCCGCCGAGCGGATTAATCCCATGCTTCTTGTGGAGCTCCATCGTTTTCTTAGTCCGCAGCTCCGGATTGTCCTTATGCTCCTTGTTGATCAAATCGAGGTGCGGCTTGAGTTCCTGCATCTTCCGCTGTGACCGGAGGGCTTTCACGTTGAGGGGATGGAAAAGCAGCCGCATCAGGATAGTGAGGACGATGATCCCAACACCGTAGTTGGGAATCACTGTATAAGCCTTCGTCAAGAACCACAGCATGGCCTTGCTGATCGGGGCAATCAGTTTAGCCCCAAAATCAACTATGCGCGTAACGTTCCGTTCCACACGGGCGTCGAGTTGCTTGAGAATTCCGTAGTCGATCGGACCCGCATAGACGGTGAAGCGGAAGTGGCTGGTGCCCTCATATGCCAGCGGCAGCACTACCCGCATCCCAATCTCGTCCTTCGCGGGGTTCGAGCCCGCAATGAAGGTGGCCTCCGTCTCCTCCTCCGGGATAAGGATCCCGCAGAAGTACTTACCTTTCACGCCGGCCCAGCGCAGCATCCCATCGTATGAACGTTCTCCGCCCCGGTCTGCCTTTCCTCCTCCACACCCGCACCCGCATCCAGGTTGACCACCCCCGAAACCATCCTTCACCAACTCGTTGCCCAGCAGCGCCATGGCCGCCTTGGACCCAACCTCCAGCTTGTGCTGGGTTTCGAGGTTCGGGATCCCCCGCTCCCATCCGACGACCAGATGGTGGTCATTGCGGTAGTTGGATATGCCCGCGACCAGGAGCTCCATCTGCATGTCGTAGCGGGTGGGATCGATACGATACACCCGTTCAATCCGCAGCACGGGTTGCCCGGCTCCATCAGCCACGCCCTCTGCCACAAACCGCAATACTCGAATGCGTGGCCTGCCGCCCCCGGCGCCACTCCCGTCTCCAGCGGTCCCGCGGGTATCCCCTTCCTCCCACGATTCCTCAACGGTAAAGACAGTTCCGGAGAGATCAATGCTTCCTTCGGGTCCCTCCAATCTAACAGCCAGGGCTCCTGGCAAATCCTGGACCAGCTCCACAGGTTGCCCTGCGGCATCGGTGTAGTCCAGTAAACGCCAGGAACACAGCGTAGCTCCCCGCGTCTGAAATACGCCTTGGTAGTGGTCGCCTTTGACCCGGATCTCCCGCGGCTCGGCCGGCAGTTGGTTGATCAGGCCAACGGGCCCCCGTTGAAGCTGCCGCTCACCCGAGAGGTGTGCGGTCCCCGGCGCGGGTTCCCTGGCCGGCAGGGCGGGAGTCCCCTCGGCATCGTATGTCCCGGCCGCGTCCTCTCCAGCAACCTGGGGTTGCGAAGCCTGCTGGGGCTTCTCCTGTTGCGGCATCAGCTGGGTGAATGCCACCCAGACCAGGATCATTAGCGCAAACGCTATCAGTGTGCGCTTGTCAAATCCGCCCGAGTCGGTTTTCTGCATGCCCCCACTGTCCTGTTTGCGAGTATCAGCACGCAACTCACGGCAATGCGCCCGTTCAGCGCGTACCCATACCTAGTACATCAGGGCTTACGGAAGCGGGTCAATGCCCCCGGGATTCCAGGGATGACAGCGGAGAATGCGCCGCATCGCCAACACGCCACCTCGCACCAGCCCGTGCTTGCCAAGCGCTTGCTGCGCATAGCTTGAGCAAGTCGGCACGAAACGACAGCTCGGTGGCGACAAGGGCGATATTAGGCGCTGGTAAATCCCTATCAGCGCCGTAAGGATACGAACGACCATCGGTGGCCTTTGACACAATAAGTTCCCAGCTGTGTTGCTGGAATAGATCCTCGCTTCTCCGCCTTCAGGTTCCTAGAGTCCCTACACGCGTTCTTGTCCCGTCCGGGTGACTCCCGCTTTCGTGAGAATGTCTTTCATGTTGTTGCGGACTTCGCGCATCCCCGTGCGGGCACAGGAGGCACGTGCAATCCATGCGAGATGGATTCGATCCGATGACAGCTTGCCGGCTAGGCCGCGGTACGCTTCGCGCATTACGCGTTTAGCTCGATTCCGCCGCACTGCATTTCCTACACGCCGGCTGGCTACAAACATCGCCCGCCTCGGTCCCTTGTCCACCCGTCGCACGATCGAAACAACGTGCGCGCCGCGATACACATCCCCTTCATTAAAGAGCTTGTCTATCTCCCGCCGTGATCTGAGCGTAATCTCATTGCGGGTCATCGCTATGACCCCTAGTCCGAGACGCTCAGGCGGACTCTCCCCTTGGCACGGCGGCGAGCCAGAACTCTCCTCCCGCTCCGCGTGCGCATGCGGTGTCGAAATCCATGCACGCGCCGCCGCCGCCGATTGTGCGGCTGAAAAGTGCGCTTCACCCTCCAACTCCTTCCATTCGCATTCTCCAGGTCGTTATGATCTGAATCGAGCAATTATGGGTCACCCCCCAGGCCGGCGTCAATCACGAACTGTGCATCCCGTTCGGTCTATCTGCATTCTGTGGGGGTGCGCTGTAGTTGCTCTTATTCTAAACAGTTAGAATCATATTTCTCTCCAGTAAAAAAGCCCCTTGTCGCCTTATCCACAGCGTGATACGATGCCTTTGCTTTCAGGCGAGGCAATTGTTAGCAACTACTTCTCCTTTCTTAGGTTACGGCATACAGGAAATCGGTCTTGCATCACAAGGAAGGTCAAGGGATTGGGAATCTCTGGAAGCTGTGTCCAGTAGTAGGGCCAGCATGCTGATGTAAGTTACTGCAGGGCAGACTCCTGGCTACATGCCAGATCAGCGTTTGTGCCGCCAGGCGTTTGCTCTATTTTCGTATTCCAGGCATTCCGTCTGTTTACATTTTCACATTGCGCCCCGCTTGACGACTGTGGAAAACAGTGTGGATAACCCTTTTCTTGCCTGGAGGGGTGGGCATTGGACGCCTCAAGTGCTCAGGGAACGTGGTCCGATATCCTGAGGGAAGTACGAAAGAAGATCTCCAGCCAGAAGTACCAGACCTGGTTCGAGCCGATCCAGGTCTTGAAGTTGGAGCCCCATAAGATCGTACTTGAGGTCCCCAATCCTTTTTTCAGCGACTGGTTTGAAGAGCATAATCTTCCCGTGCTAAAGGAAGTACTAGCCGAACAGTTTGGTGAAGTTCCGCTCATCCATCTGGTCGTCAGCAGCACCTACTATGAACAGGAACAGGTGCCCCTGCCCCGCTTGGATCCTCCGGTGCCGATCGCGTCGCGCCCCGCCACCGTGCGCTGGCTGCATAATCTCTACCCTCGCTTCACATTCGACACCTTTGTCGTTGGCAAGAGCAACGAG
>JAGMDA010000310.1 GCA_023128935.1 Candidatus Eiseniibacteriota bacterium
TATCCACGAGGAGTTCGTGCTGTCCCCAAGTGGCTATATCGCGTGGGTTGGCAACACGCGCTACGGGTTCGGGGTTCACTACACAACCAATGGATCGTCGCAGTACTACCACCGCCAGTACGTGGATGCGCTCTTCGCTGAGGATCTCAATGAGCTGGCCGCTGCCAATGACGATTCCCGTACCGACAACGTCGGCTACATCGGATACGAAGCAAACCGGTGGGTGCATTACGAACTCACTGCCTTTGGCGATCCGGCCATGCCGATCTGGACAGCCACGCCTCAAGCCCCCGAGTTGGAGCATATGGGAGTCTTCGTTCTGGGTACGGATGACTACTCGGTCACCGTGCGGGTCGCAGGTGCCCCTGTGGAGGGCGCACGCGTCTGCATGTGGGATGATGAGGGCACTGCCTATGACTTTGGAATCACCGATGCAAATGGTGACGTTACGCTGCACCCGCACCCATCCTATCCTGGGACGATGCATCTGGTGGTCTCCGATGCCAATCTCACGGTCACCGATGTCACCATGCCGATCATCCCAACCGGGCCCTATATCGTGATCGAGTCGCATACGATCGACGATCTGGCCGGCGGGAACGGCGACGGTGATTGTGATGCAGGAGAGACAATCGAACTCGCCATGGAACTCCACAATGTCTGGACCGGGCCGATCACGGGTGTCTGGGCAACTCTCTTGAGCGGCAGCGAACATGTCGAGATCACAGACGACATTATCCAATACGGCGACTTCGCCGGCGGCGAGATCAAACCGGGATTGGCCGGCGATGTGTTCGTCTTTCACATCTCTGGCGCCTGTCCGGATCAGCAGATGCTTCACTTCGACGTTGAGATCCACGACGATGGAGCGGGCCTGTGGACTGGATCGGTCTCCCATCTGGTGGATGCCACGGCACTATCGGTCATATCGCTGAGCTTGGATGACGCGGCCGGTGGGAACGGAAACGGCTGCCTGGATCCGGGTGAAAGCGCGGAGGTCACCGTCACGCTGGCCAACGACGGCCACCAAGACGCCACAACAGTTCTGGGAACGTTGTGTTCTGCAAACCCCTGGCTCACGATCACCCAGCCCACTGCATCCGCAGTGCAGATCCCGGCTGGCAGCCAGACCGCGTTGGAGCCGCCCTTTGGCATCTCACTCGATGCCGGCGCCCCGACGCCGGGACTCATTAACTGTACGCTCGGCATAGAGGGGGATTGGGAACTTGATGTCTCGCTCCCGATCGAGATCGGCATTGGAGGGCTGCGCGATGACATGGAGAGCGGGGAAGGCGGCTGGACGCACACGGTTGTGACGGCTGGTTTCACGGATCAGTGGCATCTCTCGGAGCAGCGCAACCACACACCGGAAGGAGCTTGGAGCTGGAAGTTTGGATCGACGGGCTCCGGTGACTACGCAAACCTCTCCGATGGAGCACTCATCACCGAACCGATCGCGATTGCCGAGATCACGGTGCTCGCTTTCTGGCATTGGATCGACGCCGAGAAGAGCGCCGCATACCCCGGTCTCTGCTACGATGGCGGGCTCGTGGAAATGTCCATCGACGAAGGCGACTGGGAGCAGATCACGCCCGAGGGCGGCTATCCCTACCTGATTCGCGAGGGCGGCACTCCGGGCCCGTTCCCGGTTGACACACCCGTCTTCTCCGGCCAGCAGGACTGGACGCTCGAAACCTTCACACTAGACACGAGCGGGGGAACCGCTCAGTTCCGTTTCCGCTTCGGCAGCGACGGCGCTGACACGCGCGAGGGTTGGTATATTGACGACGTGGAGGTCCTCTCCTGGCTCCAGACTAGCGATGTAGGTGCTCCCGAGACTGCTCTTCTCAGGGCGAGCTTCATAGCGAACAGGCCGAACCCCTTCGCCCCTGATACGCAGATCCGGTTCGATCTCCCGGATCTGATGAAGGTTCGCCTGTCTGTATATGACACCCAGGGCCGGCTGATCCGGACGCTCGCTGACGGCAACCTACCCGCGGGAACCCACACTGTGGCATGGGATGGGCGCAACTCCCGCGGATGCATGGTCGGCGCTGGCGTCTACCTCTACCGCCTGGAGACCGGTACGGATCAGCTGGCGAGAAAAATGACGCTCCTGCGTTAGTATCAAAATACCCCGGGAGGGGATGGAAGGGAACGAGCTGGGGGTCGAAAGACGCGAACATGAGGCAGGAAGGGGATTCGGAGGCTTCGATGAGACTGCTGCGCTGTTCTCGCAAGCTTGCGGCCATGGGTGGTGTTCTGTTATTGGCCCTTCTGGCCCTGAACATCTTATTTCACCCGCTCGGCGCACCTGAGCGTACAGCTGTTGATGTGCTTGATATGCCATGCTCATCGCAATTGCAGGCAGCTCCCAAAGCCACTCTCTCCCACTCACGCGGACCCGAGGAAGAGCCCAGGCCCGATCATGCCTGCCGGTTCTGGGGGATGGTTGGCAACTCACCGCCCGAGAGCACGCTCACTGATCAATTGGTGACCGGCACATACTCCATGATGCTGCTCGGGGATGGAAACCGGGATGGCTGGGGAATCGCCTATGCTGCACAGATCCTGGCAGGAGCCGGACTCGAACGCCTACAGACCTTGCGGGGAGGACCGCAGGCCAACCACGAATTCGATCATCGCTTCGAAGATGCAGTGACCGAAATGATTGCGCTGGACGCGCACATTGCAACTGTTCACGTGAGGTCGGCTTCGTCGGGACATACCGGCATCCCCAATCCCCACCCCTTCAGTCGTGAAGGCCTGACACTGGTTCACAATGGAACCTTCCTCAGCAACACATTAGTGTCGCTTCTTGAGGAAGGCAATCCGAAGTACCTTGACGAGCACCCGCCGGACTACAAGAACCCATATGTGGATAGCGAGCTGTTCCTGCTTTACGTGCTCAAGATTCGCGAGCAGGGCGTAGACAACGGCGACGGCAGACTGAGCTACGCCATGCAGGATGTTCTTTCGGCGGCTGCCTTGAACGCCCACGATGCAGGGGCCATCGGCACAGCAGCAAACTGCCTTATTACGGTGGGCGACACACTCCTCGCCTTGCGCTTCGACCGCACCGATCAGGCCCGCTACAAGGTCCGTTATCTGAAAATCCCCAACGCTTGGGTTGTGGCTTCCGAACCCGTTGGCACGGATACGACCGGATGGATGGCCTTACCCCCTAAGAGCCTCGGCGTCTTTACCGCAGTGGGGGCCCCGGAAATCATCACCGTCTTCCCCCCGGAGGGGGCATGGATCAGCCTCTTTGAAACGACGGTCGACGATGACATGCAGGGACAAAGCGCAGGCAACGGCGACGGTGACATCGACGCGGGGGAACTCATCGAACTCATCCCAGTCTTACACAACGAGGGAGGAATGGCCGCCACTGAAGTCTCAGCAGTCCTACGCGTAGCAGAGGATGAGTGCGTCATACTGGATAGCACCGCAGTCTATCCCGACCTGATGCCTGGGGACAAGGCCGGGCCGCTAACCCCCTTCGTGCTGCAGATCAGTTCCCAGCTCGATTTGCACAGCCAGCTCAATTTCACACTCGAGATCACTGCCAACAGCGGGATGGAGCCCCAGGTCTGGGTCCGCACATGTAGGATGTTCACTGGCACGCCAGTAATTGTCTATCATGACGAATTTGTTGATGACGGTCAGAATGGGCATCTCGATCCCGGCGAGGAGGCCGACATCCTCATCTATCTGCAGAATCAGGGCACCGAGTTTGCAACCTCGCTGCTTGGAACGCTCTCCTCTCTCTCCCCGCACGTTGAGATCCTGCAGAATCAGTCCGCGCTGGATACACTAGCCATCTGGCAGATCGACTCGCTAACCCCCCCTGCCAGAATCTCAGTATTTCCCTCCTGTCCAACCCCCGACATCCTGACATTTCGCTATGACGTGGAGGCCGATTGGGGAATCACAGAGTGCATGCAACTGGAGCTTCCCGTAGGTGGATTCTTCGACCATATGGAAGGAGGACAGGGTGAATGGACCCATGAACCCGGGATGCCCGGATACGGCGACGCCTGGCACCTCAGCTCACTGCAGAACCATACCGCGGGCGGATACTATGCATGGAAGTGCGGTTCTCCCGACTCGGGCGCTGTTTACCCGGACCTCCTTGATGCCGCACTCATCACTCCGGAGGTTGCTCTATCCCTACACACGGAACTCCATTTCTGGCATTGGATTCACGCGGAACTCGCCTCTGGGCACTTCGGCCACGCCAGAGATGGCGGGCTTATAGAAGCTTCGATCAACGGGGGGCCCTGGCAGCAGCTCTATCCCGACACCGGCTACGACTACCTGATAGAAGTTGGTCTGCCGCCGGGCCCTTTCCCGGCAGACACACCCGTCTTCAGCGGCTGGTCCCCCTGGCGCCACGTTGTCGTCCAAATCAACGGTTTTGAGGGCACCGTTCGGTTCCGCTTCCGCTTCGGGAGTGATGGCAATATCGGCGGTGAGGGGTTGGAAGGCTGGTACATTGATGATGTGGAAATCATCGGGACCAACCAGACCTCTGATGCTCCCGAGTCCCGGCAGTTGCCGCTTCGCCCGGCGCTCACCGTCGGTGGCCCCAGTCCTTTCCGTGATCAGACGACGATCCTGTATGATGTGGCCCGCAGCGGCGCTATCCAGCTCAGCATCCTTGATCTGGAGGGCAGGGTTGTGAGGCATCTCGCGGGCGGCGCGAAATCGGCAGGACGGTATCGGATTGTTTGGGATGGGCGGGATCAGGCAGGGCGCCCGGTTTCCTCAGGCCTCTACTTCTATAGACTCCGCAGTCGCGCTGATGACTTCGAGGACGTCCGCCGCGTTATCCGGCTTCGGTAGCTTCCTGAATTAATTTCCTCTGGCAGGATGATCCTCGGTCTTTTGACGCCAACGCGTAGCTCCGTTGTACCGTCCAGTAGGATCAGTTTGCCCGATCGTGCGCGCAGCGCATCCCTTATCTCCGGTACCATCGGTTTTTCTCCAAAGCCTTCGGTCACCACAATAGTGAACGAGGGCTCAAGGTCGAGTATGTCCTTCAGATGTACTCCCCCCGTTACCAAGCCTGCGCCTTGAACCGAAGCAAGCCGGGACAGATCCTCTCTGTCTGTGAAATCCTGCGCAAGGATGCAACCCGGAACCGGATCATCCAAGCGCAGTACGCCAAACACTTCTCCGCCAGCTCCCCAGATGCCTGCGATCTCAACTCCCCGACCTGTGATTATACAGCCCCTATCGGAGACCTCTTCTACGCGCCCCGGCATCCAGGCCAGGACTTCGAGTTCCTCGTGGAGCGGTTCGATGGTAACCACGCCGTAGCTGTAGTTGATCTCTTTCACTTTGCCCCGCGCGGAGGAGCGGCTGATTCTTGTGTCTCCTGGTCTCATTATGGCCGCAATCCATTGGCCTCGCTCGATCTCTTGGCCCTCCTCAACACGCATGTAGGCACGGATCTTCTCAGGGTAAATCCGGAGATCCTTGGCTACGTTCACCGCCGACAGCTTCAGCGCATCTTCAGGCCTCTCGCGTATGACTACCGTGCCCGACGGCAGGATACGCTCCATCCGCCCCGCAACTGGGGATCTATATTCCCGTTTGCGAAGAGCGCTAACCTTGCGCCTGGCAAGGAGGTCGCCGACGATTATTTCATCGCCCACATTCTTGAGGAGATAGTCAGTCAGGTCTCCTGGATCTACTCTTAGCGTCGGTGCCAGATTCAAGAAGAAAGGCCGCAAGAACTGCCGCCTGCTCCGCGCTACTGCGCTATCAGGCTTTAGGATCTCCCCTGGCTTTACCAAAACCTGCCCCGGTATGGCTAGTTCGCGCCTTAAGCTAATCACACCTTCCCGGACGCGCTTCTCTGGGAGCGTCTCTACCACGCGCAAGGGAGCCGCCAGATCCCGAGTGAGCCTTTCAAACACTTCCCTTCCGTCCCCTGCATCCTGTTGTTGCGCCTGTCCCAAGCTGACAAGCCCCAACTCGCGAAACAGCTGAAGCGCAAGATCAGGACAAGCAGTTGAGAGCACTCCCAGATGAGGAAACATGAAGGCACTGTCCACAGCAAGATCGACGGATTTCTTAGGGTTGAGCGCCCGGGTCAACAATAGCGCTGTCGCTTCTCGCGGTGAGTGTGAAAGGATTCCGCCACTTCCCACGATGAGGTCGTAGCCCTTCAGCGCAAAGGCCTGGTCAGAAGAACGCTCCTTCTTTGATTCCGGCATGAACATGCGCCGGATCTTGAGATCATCCCTCGGGCGGCTCAGCGATACTCCCTCCTTGACATCCAGGTGATCCTTCACGGCTTCACGTATGGCAACGACTGCCGCTGCCCACTCGAGTTTCATCTCCTCCGCATTGGCCGCCATACATGTCGGCCTGATGTACTTGCCGCCGATGCCGTCCCACAGCACCTCTGTCGAATACTCCAAATCAAGTGCCTCTTTGACGGCGTTGATTCCGGCTGTATGAACAACATTGAGAATACTGTAGCTCATTCCCAGGTTTGCACTAACCGTGCGAAAGACTTCGCCCTTACATGCTGTGAACACATCGGTAGTCGCACCACCTACATCGATGGCCAGGATGCGCTTGTTCAACCCCTGCGAAGCAAGCGCAAGGATCTTGGCGAACGCCGCAGGGGTCGGGATAATGTTATCGCTCACCCAGCCGATCAGCTTCTCGTAACCCGGAGCCTGAGACATAACATGGTCCATGAACAGTTCCTGAATCGCCTGACGCGCGGGATCCAGGTTTTCTCGTTCGGCTGTGGGCCGGATATTCTCGATCCTATGGAACATGAAGCCGTCCCCAAGGGTTGTGCTGGCAAAATCGCTGGCGTGGGTATTGCCAGCGTATAGGACAGGAAGCTGCATCGACCGGCTCAGCTTCGGCCGCAGGCCGGCTTCACGGATCAGCTCTGCAAGGAAAACCGGTCCCGAGATCGCATCGCCATCAAACCCCCCTGCCAAGAGCACCATGTCAGGCCGCAAGGCTTTGAGCACCTGGATCTTCTCGTAAGGAGTGCGGCCGTCGTCCATGGCAATGACATCGAGAAGAATGGCTCCCGCTCCTAGCGCCACCCGCTCAGCGCTCCGGCTGGTTACCTGGCGCACAAGACCAGTGACCACCATGGCCAGACCTCCTCCAGCGGAAGAGGTGGAGAGGAATGGCACGGTGGGCACCCCGTTCTCAAGAAGCACAGCGCCCGTCTCCCGCTCCAGTGCCCGCAATGCACGGGCCACGCCAACCGTCACATCCTCATGTGGGAGCTCGACGGTCGTGGGCGCCTCAGCCCGGAAGAAGCGCCACCCCTCTTCTTTCCGAAACAGAATAGCCTTGGTTGTTGTGCTGCCGACGTCCGTTATACAGAACTCGGTAGGTGTACGGGGAAACTTCGGGCACATGGTCTGCTCCTGCCCATCACGGACCGGTTCCTAGCCCTCAATGACTTTTATATACAACTTGCGAGTGCGAGGACCGTCAAACTCGCAGAAGTAGACTCCTTGCCAAGTGCCAAGAACCATGCGGCTGTGCTCGATGATGACAGTCTGGCAGCAACCCACTAGGCTGGATTTCAGATGCCCGGCGGAGTTCCCTTCACTATGGTGATAGTAGCGCTGTGACCATGGCACAATGCGGTCCAGATCCGCCAGGATATCATGCCTTACCGATGGGTCAGCGTTTTCATTGATGGTAATTCCGGCCGTCGTATGAGGTACATAGATATGTACCACACCCGCATCAACCTTGGAATCGCGCACGACGGCCTGGATCTCTGATGTCACATCAACCATCTGCGCATGCTCTCTGGTCTCGACCGTTAGCGTTATCACCCGCTGACTCCCTCCCCTTCTAGCCCGCATACCTCACCAGGCGTCGTCGCAAGGCCTAGCGAGAAGTACGGGCCAGCCCTAACACACACTTCTCACCAGACAACTACAACAAATGAAGAGTGCTTGCTCATGCTCCATCGCTAAACACCCCAGGAAGTCTATCGCCGCAGCTGCGGCATCGGGATCCATGCAAACCATCTGCACGGGAAAAATGCCAGCTTCGGGTAATCATCTGCTTACCACAGTTGGGGCAGAGCGTACTTTGACCGTCAGGATCGGCTACATTGCCCAAGTAAACGAACCGCAATCCCCGACCACGCGCTGTGCTCCGGGCGCGCAAAAGCGTTTCAGGCGGGGTGCGCGGCCGGTCCTGCATCTTGTAGTCCGGGTGAAATGCCGTGAGGTGCAGAGGTACAT
>JAGMDA010000311.1 GCA_023128935.1 Candidatus Eiseniibacteriota bacterium
GGATCCACTGCGAGGCTAGTGGGGTGGCCGTAAGTCAGCGACAGGAGTCGCCCCCCCGTATGGCGCCTAACCTTGCAGAAACCGATCTGACCCTCTCTAAGGCGGCAGCCCCGCGGACAGAGTTCGCAGACCACCTTATCGCGGTCCCGGTGCCACCATCGGGCTTCGGCAAACTCCAGGGTCATCTCATGCTCCTTTGGCTCGCGGTTCACGGATATGGATTGCAGACGAGTCCAGGGCTACGGCCGGCGGTGCCCGCAAGCAAGGGCCGCTGCGCGGAATGGTCCCGGGGGTTGAGACGCCATGCCACAGCTGCAAGTCAGGGCACACGGGGGAGATTCTGATACCAATCCTCTGGGTCACATGTGGCCAGAACCTCAAACAGCGCCCGACCCGCTGCGGTTGTAAGAACAGGCTCGGTGTTCCTGAACCATCGACGGCAGGACTTGTGCCCTTCCCTCAGATACTCGAGTGCCTGCAGGGCACATTCCAGCCGGTCAGCATCCCGGGCAACGCGTGCCTCCAGCGTCTCACCAGCCAGATACTCATCGTGAACGCGCCTCAGATCCTTCCCTCCGGGAAGGTCTGCAACTTGATCTCGGAAAACCTTTGGCTCGATGCCTTTGACATCCAGATATGCTTGACTGATCTTGTGATGATCGTTGATCCGGGCTTCCTGAATGTCGTGCGCCAGACACATCAGCATGACCTTGGCCGGATCCACTCCCTCTCGCAAGGCCAGGAAGTGGCCGATCCAAGCGCAACGAAACGAGTGTTCCGCCACCGATTCCGGATCCCGCACACCCGCCAGCCACCAACCCGACCGGGCAACGCGCTTGAGATGGCCCACCTCAAACAGGAATCGAGCGATCCGCTCCATGCCTCACCCCCTCTCCCAGCCGAGGATGCGCGTGTAAGGCTCCGGTTGCAAGCCCCAGGCGGACGGATTGGGAATCCGTTGCTCTATAGGAAGAAGCAGCGGCAATCGGATGGGATGTACGCAACAGACTGAAGACTGATTCCTCGCCCGTCGGGCTTGGTTGCCTCCCCGACAAACGATCCCCATGTGCACTCGGTACCGTCGAATCGCAACTCCGTGTTACTCGCGAAGCCTCCCTCTCTGATCAGTCCATCGGCATCCTGTCTTTCTGAACCCAGCTGCATGATGATCCCGAATCCCCGATCAACAAGAGCAGCATGCATGTCGAAAAAGGCAAGGATCGAGATGGAGCATTCCCGGGACCGAGCTGTGAGCGAAACAGATGGCGATTGGCCACCCTGACGGACAAGATTAGACCTTGCCCCCATTGGATTTACAGGACACGATCCGCGGCACAGTGGTTGCCTTCTGGGGTCACTCGATTTTGGGTCTTTCGAGGTACGGGTGGTTATGAGCAGTGAAGAAAATGGACAGGCCCGGGTCGCGAGGCAGGTGACTCCCTTCTTGATTCTCGTTTTTTGCCTCTCCGGGGCCAGTGCATTGGCCTATCAGGTTCTCTGGACGCGGCAGTTGACGCTGGTCCTTGGCGGTACGGCCATCGCTATCAGCACCGTCCTGGCCACGTTCATGGGAGGGCTCGGATTCGGAGCCTACCTCGGCGGGAAGTTCGCGGATCGAACCAAGAATCCACTCCTCATCTATGCGCTGGCGGAGGCGATCATCGCTATCTTCGCCCTTGCGACGCCTGTTCTCCTCTCAGCCTCGGGAACGCTCTTTCTCGGTTTGTACCGCATCTTCCAAGGGACGCCGGTTCTGCTAACGGTCAGCCGCATTCTGGCAACGGCAATCCTCTTGTTCTTACCGGCGACACTGATGGGGGCCACACTCCCCCTCGTCGCACGTTTTTTCATCCGGCGCATTGATCACCTGGGCCGGGGATTGGGACTCCTCTACGGCATCAACACTTTGGGGGGCGTAATCGGCTGCTCTTTTGTCGGCTATTACGGCATTCTCGTCTTGGGTATCCGGGCGTCCACCCTTGTTGCCGTGGGAGCGAATATCACGGCTGTTCTGGGGGCGATTCTCATCTCTGTGTTCTCACGCGGCATAGGTTTAGTGTCCAAGGACACTGCTACCAAGATATCGAGAGGTCCGATAAAAGCCGGTTATCAAGAGACCGCGGGGGATGCCAGGTTCCGCCGCGTGGTTATGATTGGATTTGCC
>JAGMDA010000312.1 GCA_023128935.1 Candidatus Eiseniibacteriota bacterium
CACTGTCATCGAAGGGGCACTGGCCGCATTTGACTGACCAGTGACAGTGAGAATCAGGTCGCCGGACGACAGGTCACAGAACAGCGGATCGGCGGTAAAGCTGTTGTCGTCCCCGAGCTGGTATGCGATCTCTTACACCCAGTCTTCCTCGGCGTTGCCGTAGATATGGGTGCAGTTGAAGTATGGCTCACTACGAATACTCAAGCGGAGGCGTTCAGGGACCTTAACGCAGTCGCCCCACGCTCATTCCCTCGCGCAGAACCTCGATCCGATCCTCGAAGTACCGGACTTTAAAGTCCATCAGCTCCCGCTTTCGCTCAATGATTCCCCGCTTCAGTTCCGCTGAGATAGAATCCGGCAGCGCGCTATCAAGACCGAGATCAAGTACGATCTTCTGCGCAAGTGTATCGCTCAGCGCCGAGCTTGCCAGCATATGCCCACAGAATGCCTGCCACTCTGCGTTGTCGCTACTCAGCGCTTGGGATAGCTCTTGCCCCCAAAACGGTTGCTCCTCTTCTTCTATCCTAAGTCGTTCTCTCGTCCAGTACTCAACCCCCGCAACCGCGTCCCCGGGTGAGGCAATGAGAAATGAAATCTCTCCGACACTTGGCGCCTCCAACTCGATTGCCTCACCCAGCACCTCAACGAGATCCGTGTAGTAGCTGACTGCCGCTTCCTGCACATTCAGCTTCCGAGCAACGATTTCAGATGCATGCTCAAAGCTTGCACGCCGCAGCCTATCATCCTTCTCCAAACCATCAATCAGGCCGTTGATCCATTCCGCCCGCAACGCGAGACTCGCCATGAAATGGTCGCAGAGGGCACTCCAGGCTGCTGAGCCGCTTGAATCCGCGAGAGCAAGTTGGCCCTGCCAATACGGAAGATGCTCATCGTCCAAGCGTGCATTCTCGCTCCGCCAATAGTTGAGACCTTGCCGGATTTGACTCGCGCTAGGGATGAATCCCTCGAGTTGTCTGTAGTCACGAGTATCCATCATATACTGCAGCACGTCTCGTCGTTCCGTTTCCTCAGCTAGCTGCTCCGCAGCGTAGTCGATGTCCGTCTGCGTGAACCCATATGGGTTTCCCATGCTCAGGAAGCCCAGGACATCGTACGCGGATACAAGCGCAGCCTCCGCAGCCTCAATATCCTCAGCTGAAAAGCCATACGGACCGACAACGATCAGTTCCGCATCATTGGGAGCCTCGACGAACTGACATGAAGCCACCACCAGGATCAGACTGCTCCACAGCACAATAAAACGATAGCGATTCCACTTCTCCAGTTGAATTTTCCACCAGTTCATTGACAGGCCTCCGAGCCCTAGTGATGTGCGGGTACAACTGAGGCCAGCACCCCTATGACACCAAGGCTCAGCGCGGGAATCGCGCCAAACACAACCACCAGAAAAATAAATGGCACAAAACTGCAGATGCGAATTGCAGGATTCTCCCAGCCGTATCGACATATCGCCCTGTGCAAGAGGAATGACGCGGCAATAGTGAGCAGCGCGATATTGCCAGTCGCCAACGACATTAGTGTAAAGAGCAGTCCAAACGCGACAGCGAGATGAGTACTGTGGTTCCCGCTATGCGCCCCACGCCGGGCCCGATCCCCCGTCGCAGTAAAACTCACACGGCGTGTCATGATGAATGTCACAGCACCCCAGAAAAGGGACGGTATGATGGAGAGAAACACCGCTGTCGACTGGAACAAATACCGACAGAACCGGAGCGGGGATCTGCGCAGCGCGTGAATCTGATAGACCAGGGGTGCTCCAATGGCCATCACCGTGAGGCAGTAGAAGTCCCATGTCCATAGTTCCTCAATACCGGCTCCCAGCGGTTCCAAACTCTGCAGGAACAAGCGCCATCCTACCGGCACGCCGCAGAAACCAGCGAGGCTCTCATGCGCCACGAGCAGCGGGAGGATTACATTGGCCAGAAGGAGATATCCGACGAATGCCACTGGCAGAAACAGGGTGCCAAGCGATATCAGCATGTCGGCCTTCTCTACAGAGGAAACGTTGCCAGCTCGCAGGAATGACCTGGCTGAGCCAAACAGGAACTGCAGTGTCCCTTTCAGGATGCGGATTTCCCGGCGCAAGAAACCCTCGTATGATGCTGGGAACGCCTCTGAAGCGATAAGGGTCTTGAGGAACACGCCATGGTACCCGTACTCCCTCAGTCGTGTAGTGAATGCGATGTCCTCGCACGCCATCTCAGGCAGGCCACCCACTTCTCGCCACGCCCTCGTTCTGATGAGTGCCCCATGACCATAGAAGAGCACGAAGCCGAATCTGTTGCGCGCCGGTAGAGACAACCCCCAATGAAGGTCCACACCGTCGCTCAGGTCCCGTTCGAATCTTGATTCAAAGCGCGAACGAAACCGATGGTTGGCTTGCACGAAGCCTAGCTGCGGGTTGTCTTCACAGCAGGTGACCGTGTGCACCAGGAAATCCGCAGGCAGGACCTCGTCGGCATCGACGATCGCGAAGTACTTGCTCCCCCCGGCGACACCGCTCAGCGCATGGTTGAGGTTTCCCGCCTTGAATCCTCTTCGATCAGGACGCCGAATGACAACGCAGCAATGGTCATGAGCTCTGGCAAAAGCATCAACCTTCGCCCGTTCATCTGCCAGCGTGCTGTCATCCAACAGAAACACAGTGAAGTTGTCATATTGCTGTTTGACGCAAGATAATGCGGCCGCAGCACAAAAATCATTGCAAACGGTGTAGAGGATTGCGGCCTTCGGGCATGAGGAGCATGCGTCCTCTCCAAGTCGTCGGCGCAGCACCGGACGGGAAAGCACCGATGTGATTACAGTGAGCGTATGATACACGGCGTAGAACCACAGCAAGTTGATCCACAATATGGGAAACACCATGAGAATGCGCGCCGGCCAGGAAGAAACCAGGTGGAAGAGCGGCATCATCATGGGATTATAGCGAAGCGCCAGAGCCAGCCAAACAACCAGGCAGGTCCAAAGAAAGACTGAACGCTTCTCAAGATGAAGCATATTGGGTCCTCTTGACGCTCCCGTAGAATTTGCGGGAAGTCCAGTCGATCGGTGCCGGGCGCGGCTTTGTTCCTTGTGGATAGACATGTCAGTCATGTTTCGTTTCAGACGACAGGCTCCTCAGTGCGGCTGCCGCCTCCATCCCAACCTCTTGGTTCCAATCCGCGATGGCCTTGCGTAGGGCTGCGATGGCATCGGGTGTGCCAAGTTCGCCGAGACTGCGGGCCGCGTTCTTCCGAACGCGGAAATTGGGATCCCACTGGAGTCTCGTGATTAGATCTCCGGCGGCCTTAGAATAACGACAGGTTCCCAGAGCACAGGCAGCAGCGGCCCGCACATCACCATCCCAGTCATTCAGGGCGTTACACAGGTTCTCCTTCCCAGTGACGCAGCCAGATACTTCGATGCTTCTGATGGCTGATGTGCGCACACTCGCATATGAATCAACGCAGAGCCGAAGAAGCGCTTTTTGTGCTTCTTGGGCGGATTCAAATGAGGACAGAGCTTGCGCTACGGACTCCCGGACTCCGGGGTCCCAGTCATTCTCGAGGCGCAGGATGTTTTGGATACCCGATGGATCACCAATCTGGGCCCAAGCATCTACGGCAGCCGCTCTGACGCGAGCATTGGCGTCCGAGAGGGCAAGCGTCAGACTGCCGACCCCGGACGGATCGCCAAGAATCCCAAATGCTTGAGCGGCTGCGTGGCGAACTCCAGCATCCCAGTCTCCCAGACGACGCTCCAGGATCTTAGAGACACCGGGGCGTCTGAGTTTTGCCAGGGCCAGAAGACATTCTGCCCTGACTTTCGCGTCGCCATCCTCCACTAGAGGAAGGAGTGGCTTGCCAGCGCGACTATCCCCAATCTCCCCAAGAGCGTGGACGGCAGAAGCACGCACACGGGCATCCCAATCCTTGAGCAATGCGATCAGGGGTGGGACCGCAGCCGTACGCCTCAGCTTGCCAAGAGCGAGAGCGGCGGCTTGTCGAACCCGGGGCATGCCGTCGGAGAGTCGGATGACCAGTCCCGTTTCTGCGGGGCAATAGCCGACATCCCCCAATGCAGTCGCAGCCATTCCTCTGACGTTGGGATCCCAATCAGTCAGGGATGTCATCAATGACTCGGCAAGCACGCCACCCATCATCCCGAGGGATCTGGCAGCCGAGGCACGCACTCGGCAATCGGTGTCTCGCAGGGCCGCGGCCAAATAGGGCGCGACCTCCGGCCTAGCGAGAACACCTAGCGCCTCCGCCGCGCGGCTGCGCGCAATTGGGTCGACCTCCTTCATCTCCTGCTCCGCAAAGCGAATCAGAGCGTTCAGAGATCCCGATGTCCCTTCGATCCACGAGTTCTGCGCGTAACCGGCCAGCGTCAGTACGCCCATCCCTAAGCAGGGGATGAGCACCAACAGGAATACCGCTCTTAAGCGGTTCATATCAAACCTCCCGCGATCGATCCAATGCACCCTCAACCGTCAATCCGTGAGAATCCACGTACCTAGCGGACATGGAAACTGGCTCGCAGATTGGAACTCTCCCAACGAGGGGACGTTCCTACCCTGTCGAGCCCGCCCCCAATCCGCAATTCAACTCGATTTGCCACTCTGACTGCAAGCCAGGCGGTCCCTCCTCCTCCCCAGCGAGACCCCTCATTGACCCGGCTTCCGTGGCACTCCACTCCAAGCTGGAATACGCCATGATCGGCCTTCGCAACGTCGACCGATAGCGTCTGTTGACTGTAGTCAGAGGGGACCCAATACGGGAGATCACTGCCACCACGTACTCTTCGAATATCATACCGATACCGCAGATGTACTGCGGGAAGATGGGAGATTTGGAGGGACACCTGGGCGCTGCCCAATTCATGCTCGCTCTCATCCGCTATGTGTTCAAGCGTCACCCATTTCTTCCAGTAATCGTTCCAGTATCCTATTGGGTAAGTGCCTTCCGGGTATTCCAGGCTGCTACTCGCCTGGATCGATAGACCGCACCCGAGCGCAACATCCAGACCCAACCCACGCGTATCCGTGTAGTACTCCGATCCTATCGTTGCAAGGCTCAGTTCGGTGGGGCGGTGAGACACGCTTCCGTACAGGGTCATCTCCGAAAGGGGCTTGATCTCGACCACACCTGACCAGCCGAGCGTCCCCTGGAGGGGATCAGCGTCCGCTGCCGGGAAATACGAGTAGATAAGTCTGAGTTTTGTCACCAACCATGTTGTCATCGGCAGGCTGAGATCTAGCCAAGAATCGTCGCGCCGCAGATTCCCAGAATGTCCTTCCGAGAACAGGGATTGAGTGTAGCCAACCCTGAGAATGCTCGATTGTCCCACATGCATGTAGAAACCGCCACCGTACGATTCGCGCCGCAGCCCCCGGGAAGGTTCGAGAAGCACGGACTCCAAGTCAAATCCCGACGACGACAACCAGCCCATTTGACGCAGCGCAGACCGAAAGCCCTCAGCCTGCGGCCGCATTTCAAAGGCCTCCCGATAGCTCCGGGCTGCATCCTTCCAATGACCCTTGCAGACATCCACCTGAGCCAGACCCAGGAGAGGGTCCGCAGACTTCGGTGCACTACGTGCGGCCGAGCGGAAGTATGCCTCTGCTTCTGGAAGCTTGCCCTTCCACAGCATGATATTCCCCAACGAGAGCAGGCTACCGAGGTGCGCCCGATCTGTTTCGAGGATTGCCTTATGCTGCGCTGCGGCCTCGTCCAGTCTACCATCCCGGGTCAGCATCTCTGCCAGCTTCCACCGTACCATGGTCGCGTCCGAACTGTTCTCAAGATGCCCCCAAAGCACTTCTACGGCCTGCTCTCTACCCTCCGTCATGCACACTGCATCGGCAAGGAGACATGCCGCTTCCGCATCAAGGGGATCCCATGATAGGGCGACCTTCAGATGTTCGCGTGCATGTCTCGGCTCGCTGATCCCCAGGTAGGCCTGTGCAAGCAGCTTCATTGCTGTCACGTGGTTCGGACGATGATTCAGGAGATCTCGGAATTCGGTAATCGCCTCCTGATACAGATACCGACTCGCGGTCTCGTGAGCTTGCCAGATGAGAACGCGCCCGATTTCGAAATGAAGGCCGACGTTGGTCGGCTGTTGCTGCAGGAGGAGTCGGTAGGCTTTCAGGGATTCATCATATTGATCATCCCAGCTGAGGACAACCGCCAGCTGATATAGGGCGGCAGTCTCGTTCGGCCGGCGCGTGAGAATCCCGCGGAGAATGGTCTCTGCCTGGAGGAACTCTCGCCGATGAGCCAACTGCATTGCTTTCAGCACAGCCGCATGAACAGTGTCGGCAGATCCGAAATCGACTGCAGAGGGCTGCGAACCTCCAGCAATGATCTGGTCCGGATCCGGTCTCGACTCCCCGCTGCAGGGGATCGGAAACGTCGTGAAAGCAAGCAAGATCACACAGCTAAGGCATAAAGGTATCCGGCTGGTTGACCGAGGATCGAGAAACCATGCACGTCGCGAATGCATTGGGTGTACGTGTGACGAGACCGTGGTCTCTACCAGACTACAGGCAGAGCCATGTTGCGCAATGTCCGATCTCATCATGGTTCTGTCCATCCTGCCAGGTAAGATCCACTGGAGAGGGTGCACAAGACCATTCACGTCGTATGCCGGCTGTGTGGATGGAACCCTGGTTCCGATCGCACTGTTCAGCACGCGAGAGTGCCTTACGTTTCTATTCTGTGCCCCTCAGCAAGAGGGAGAATACTCTATAGAGAGGTACCTTTCCAAGTCGATTCGCGAAGAGATTTCAATGTGGCACATGGGGCATAGCAGACGAATGGTTGCCCGCAAAAGGGCTATTTGTCCTGGTCCTAGGGAGATGCGCAAAAGGGTCGATAAGGAGCATTGCCCATGTACAATGACCATTCATCCTCTGTCAGAGAGCGATTGGCCTTTCTGCACGCCAGGGTTTGCCATGAGGTTGGATCGACGTTCCACAGTACTACAGTATAATCCCAGCTGCAGGAAGCGAGAGTAGTCCCATCCGGGCTGAATGCCAGGCCTGAAACAACGTTGCTGTGTGCAATGGCAGGCTCACCGATCTGTTGACAGGTGTCAACATCCCACAGAATGATCGCCCGATCACTGCTGCCGGAGGCTAACGTTCTGCCGTCAGGCGCAAAGGCGACAGAATGGATCGCATTACTGTGGCCAGCCAGAGGATGTCCCACAGGTCGTCCCGATGCTGTGTCCCACAGAATGACCGTGCCGTCCCAACTGCCCGAGGCAAGTTTTCTGCCGTCCGGACTGAAAACCAGCGCCTGCACTGCCCCACTGTGCACAGAGAGCGGTTCGTAAATCTGTTGCTGTGTGGCTGTGTCCCGCACCATTATCGTTCCGTGCATGTCACCCGACGCCAGAATCCTGCCATCTGGACTGTATGCAATGCATTGGACAGCTCCTCTGTGTCCCGTGATTGGCTCATCCCTGCGGCAGCATCGCTCAACATCCCACCGGGCAATAGTGAAATCCCGGCTCCCGGAGGCAAGAGTCCTGCCATCCGGACTGAACGCCAATCCCTCCACAGGACCGCGGTGTCCGGTGAGCGGCACACCCACAGGCTCCGCGGTGATGATGTCCCACAGCGTGATGCTGTTGTCCCTGCCCCCGATGGCCAGCGTGGCACCATCTGGACTGAAGGCAATGCTGCAGATGCCCAGACCGCCTGTGGTAAGGGCCCGGTAGCTTAGTGGCACGGCCTTCACGTCCCAGAGGAGAACAGCCTTATCCCATCCAGCGGATACGAGGGTGTGGCCATCTCGGCTGTAGGCAATGCAGTTCACCGCCGCAGTATGCCCAATTAGGCGTTGCCGCAGGGGGGAGGAATCCACGGCATTCCACAAGATGAGCGTTCCGTCATCGCTTCCTGAGACGCAAAACCGGCCGTCCGGACTGAATGCGACGTCCTGCACGGCTCGCGCATACGATCCCAACTGACGACTCAGAACCTCACCAGAACTGCGTTCGGATAGACACACCACGCCGTCCTTGTCGCCCGATACGAGATACACCCCATCCGCACTGAAGGCCATACTCACAATTTCGCTGTCGTGAGCGGTAATCGCATCACCCGTTTGCTGTTCGCTCATGAGATCCCACAGCGTGATGCGGCCATCAGCATCACCTACCGCCAGTACGGCCGCGGACGGACAGACGGCGACACTCCCCACTGTACTTTTCGCACCAACAGCAACATGGACGATAGGCAGCCGCGTCGCAAGATCCCACACGACGACAGCATCCCCCATGCTCGCGGATATCAGGTGGAGACCATCAGCAGAGAACGCAAGGCCTGTCAGCGCGTCACGGTGCTCACGAAGTGGCTGCCCCAAGGACCGACGATCCTGGACACCCCACAGTATGATAGAACCATCCCCACCGCCTGCGGCCAGGATTGCTCCATCCGGGCTGAAAGCCAAGCAGTGCGCATCGTGGCCGAGATGCTGGAGGGGAGGCCCAAGAGACTCGAACGAGGACGCATTCCACAGGACAATCGTCTGATCGAGGCTGCTTGAGGCGAGGATTTCTCCGTCCGGACTGAACTCAACGTCGAGCACGATATCATCATGACCCAGGAGAGGACCGCAAACCCGCCGATGCGTCTGAACATCCCAAAGAACAACGGCTCCATCCCGGCCGCACGACGCCAGAACCCCGCCGTCCGGGTGGAAGTCAACATCCTCGACAGCCAGACTGTGTCCGTGCAGGAATGCCGCAATCGAATGACTGTGCTCCAAGCACAACAGTAGCGCGTTTCGGGCTTCAATCGTGTTCGCAACTCGAAAGCCCTCCGCGCCCAACAGAAGTGAAAGGTCCGGCGCATCCTTGAGGTGAAGCAGGGTCTGCGCAGCTAGTTCCCGTGAGAGTGATCTCTGGCTCTGGTGGATGGCCTCTTGCCGTTGATGCAGCGCTAACAATGCGAGGATGATCGTGGCCAGAAGACTGATAGTGATGGCAGCCAGTTTTCGCCTTTGCCGTGCTACCAGCGCCTCGCGACCCGCAATTACATAACGCGTCTGAAGCGCTGACGGCTTGGGATCCTTATCGGCGCCCATCGCCAACCACCGTTCCGCCTGCTCGAGATCCCGACCCCGGAGGACGTAGCTTCTATCGCAACCATGCTTGTTCCACTCAACTGCACGTGTGACCAAGCGTGTGTGCCTTTTCACCCAGTCAAGATCAGTATCAATCGCGTTCAGAAGCGATTGCAGCCCGTCCTCAAATTGATCCTCTCGGGCAAAGCTGATCCACTGGAGTTTGCCAATCCAGTCCGGTGCATCCTCAGCCTGAATCTTCCGGTGCAAAATGGGAATCATACGTTTGTGGTGTCCAATCGCGTGCTGGATTTCATCGCAGCACTCCTGTGACCGAATGGAGGCATCACTTATGACGAAGACAACCGCATTGGCCGATTCGATCGCATTCCAGACCTCACCCTTCCATTCTGAACCGCCCGGGATATCGTCTCTGTCGATCCAGACCTCTCGATCGCTCTTGACCAAGGCCTCACATAGAGTTCGTACAAATGCCCAGTCATCATGTGAGTATGAGATGAATATCCCTTCCACTAAGCCTCCAGAATTCGATGCATGGAGGAGCCCTCACACTGAATGAGAATCATAACTCCGGAAACGAGCGGCATTCAAGCCCGCCCCACCCCTCTCAACTAGAAGTGGGAGGACATACTATTGGAGCAGAACCATTTTCCTGGCCTCCGAGTAGCTGGACGCGTCAATGCGGTAAACATAGACTCCCGGACACACTCTGTCCCCAAAGCCATCCGTACCATCCCAACTCACAGAATGCCGCCCGGCCTGCACCTCAGCATCGACCAGAGTTAAGACTCTGCGACCCAAGACCTCATAAACGCTGATGTTTACCCGTGATCTTGCGGGCAACTCATAGCTAATTGCCGTAGACGAAGCAAACGGGTTGGGGCGATTCACTGCCAAGGAGTAGTCATCCGGGAACAGAAACTCACCAGGGACGCGACCACAATTGCCAGTTGCAGAATCGTAGACATACCCTCTCAGTGGAATACGCTGTATCAGAACATCCCTAGCACAGTAGCAGGTATCCCCTTCATGAAGCACAAATATGGAGTAGCTGTCAGTTAGCACTGCATTCTCCCATGGTAGCATCTCAATGAGATATTTTCCCTCAATCGGACAGGGGATTGACACGACACCTTCGACCGCTCCGTGATGAACATCAGGCTCAGCGTAGGTAGCACCAGGAATTCCCTCAACTTCCTTGCTGATCACGTTTCCGTCCGGGTTCGTGATCCGAAGATCAACGGATGAGTTCGTTACGAAATCCAGCGTCGGAGCTGGATTGAACTCGAATCCGCTAATGACAACTTCAATCTCCATGCCATCAGTTGGCGAGTCACCGATCACATCCGCATCACCGGGGCCATCGATCAACCAGAGATTCATATGCACTTTAGTGGATGCGCTCGGATGGGGGATATATATGCAATCTGATTGGATGTCCCCCCATGTTCTGTATCGACAGCTATCGGGGTAATGGAAATCAAACCAGCCATTGTCTATTGGCCATTCTGTTGGGTTGCCGTGATCGTGATAGCTTCGAAACACCACTAGATCCGGTCGCCATTCGAATATATGAGTCGTGTAGCTGCCAAACAGGTATAGACCAATCCACTTGAATCGTTCTGTAAACTCTCTCTCCTGCACTGGTTGCACTGAATACATTAGCATCCTGCCATCGTCATATCCCCAGTGTGAGAATTCTATGTCGATTTCGCCATGGCCGTCTGATACGAATGAGCTGTCATCCCACGTGAAAAGACCAAGAACTACGTTTGGGTCAAGATCCTCCACATCCCGGCTGGCCAAATAGAAAATGTATTCGCCATATCCACACGATTCCTGAGAATAGACCTCTGAGCAGAACCACTTCCCATCCCGCTCGACAATGGTCAGATGGAGTCTGCCTTGGCTGTCCACCCAGACGGTGCTGTCGCTGCCGGCGAAGTAGTTCAGGCCAGGCCCCACGGGTGAGAATTCCGCCGTCTTGACGTTCCAGTCCATTCCTGAGAAATGCACGGTGTCTGCCGAGATTGACGCAGAACCAAGATCGCTCGTGGTTCTGTCTGCCGCCTTGGCAGAATTAGGGGCCGGGAGGAGCAAAGCTCCGCCTATGACACAAGGGATTACTGCGCAGATGGAATGGATGAGCTTCACCAGACCGCCGGGCCTCCCGATCACACCGGCATCGAGGTGTGTGATGGTCGGAAACACACACTCCCCGTGGCGGCAGGGGTACCACTTGGGCAACGTGATTCAGATACGAATCCCTCCGTACGATTCGATCTCGAGCCGGTGTTCTTTTCGATTCGACTTCAGCAGAACATACCCGTCTCCAGCATCCGGGAGGTTGATGGAACTGATCTTCTTCAGCAGATTGTCGCCACGCCCGGAGCGCCGCGTCAGGTCGTCGGATGCTGCGAAGGGCTCCGGTGGATCCAAGAGAAATGCACGAGACCGCAGGAGCGACAGCTGTCTCTCGTCCCCAACGAGATCCCAATATGATCGCCTTTCGAGATCGGCCCGGGCACGACTGAGAGCGACGACGCAGCGCCGTTTGGGATCGGGATTCTGCAGTTTGAAGTAAGGACCCACATGCTCTTTCAAAGGATGTTCCCCTCTCAGGTAGCGCGCGACGAACGCATCTGGCCCCTCATCTTTCAGGAACTGCTCGGCTTGATCCAGCATTGCCATCAGCGGCTCAGTCAGGGTCATTTCCTTGATGATGGCTTGCAGGCGACGGGCCGGCCAAGCATGGAGCGGCCCAATGTCTGCGGGACGATAGGGACCATAGAGACTGAATTGCTGCGGGAAGGGTGGCCCCATGTGACCCGAGATGATCAGATCTGGCCGAATGTGCAGCAGAGGATTGGCGCAGGCGCGGTCCTTGTGCGGTGAAACATGCTGTACGAAGACCCGCAGCTCGGAACCATGATTCAGCTGGCGCCAACGGTCCTGAATGGTCGCATATATCTCAAGCGTGGCCGTGATCCTTCCATCGCGCGTGACCAGAGAGGTGCCGAGGAAGGCAGGCACCAGCAGGTTACCCCCGATGCCGCTGACACGCAGCCAGCCGTCCAGGATGAAGTCTTCTCGTCCCGTCAAGAAGGTCAGGTTGGGAATTTCGAGTTTCCCAGCATCGGCCATGGCTACGAACTGGGCATCTTCGTGATTCCCCCACACAGCGTAGACCGGAACCTCGAGTTCCAGGGAGCCGTCTAGAACGTCGTCCCATTGCCCCAGCAATCGGTGCTCCTGGACCACCGAAACCAGTGTCGCTCGGTCGTGGCGATCGAGGTCGGCCGCCAGTTGCTGCTGCGGTGAATGTGTGATTCGAAGCCACAACTCCCGATCCGAGATCCGATCCATCTCGTTGTGGGATTGCATCTGTAGGTCACCCGCCAGGATGATCACGTCCGCGCGGACCTGATGTGCCAACTGGTTGAGGATGGAGAAGTTGCCGTGGATGTCAGCGACTAGGAGGATGTGCATGGCATGGGTCCAATCTCCGAAACCCGTACTCCATGGGATGGCTGACCCGCCGGCAGAGCGGCGCCGGTCATCGCCACACCGACAATGCCGGAGGAAACTGGGCCAAGGCAACCAGCTTCTCCCACGTTTGAGGAGGCCGGAATGATTCTAACACCCAACAGGATGAGCCTTGGACAATGTCAGTTATGTCACTTTCGCGAAGATGTATTTTGGCCATTGGCATGATGATTGGGAATCTGATAGGCACAGAATGGTCTATGACGATATCGAGAAGGAATAGTGAGCCCGTTCTTGCCCTGCTCTGTTGCACGCTCCTGATTGAAGTGTTCGTCATCCCAGGTGGCAAGCCACATGATCTTTTGAGCAGCCGGGACCTTGCAGAGGTCTCACCTCTGCCGCCTCGGCCGCCTTGGCCGCAGCGGAACAATACGATAGCCTGCCGCCCGCATCAGGCTTGGGATATTTCGCACGGCATTGCGGTCAAAGGACCTAATATCTTCGGGTAACTCGGTCCACGCCACTAAGTACGGACTCTGTTTCTTCTCAACATCCTTCTCCGCACAGACCCAGCCCCCATACAGTCGCTCCATATTCCAGCGAGCATGTTCCGCTTCGGCCAGGAACTCGACCGGATCCACATCCGCACCGCCGATCTTCGCCCGGAGCGGGAACTCGAACGACTCGATCTCTTTGCCTTTGGCCGGCTCAAGCGCGTATCCGATCAGCCGTAGTTTCTCCCCAATGTGGTCGATCTGTTGCAGATTCGACTGACGCAGGGTGTCAGGGAGGTCCTCCCATGGAGAGAGTGACGGGTCTTGGTGTATAAATGGCTTACCTCGTTCTCTGCGGAAGCGTTCATGGGCTTCGCGGGCCAGCCTACTGCGGGTTTGATCATCCAGGATATGTCGCCTTGGAATCCCCTGCACAAAGATCCTTACCGTCT
>JAGMDA010000313.1 GCA_023128935.1 Candidatus Eiseniibacteriota bacterium
TGAACAGGTCCTCGAGCACATCGGCCAGTAGGACGCCAGAACAGAAACCTGCCCATTGATCGCGATCTCGCGTTCGATCGACGGAGTTGTCAGGACGCTCCAGGGGATGGGTATGGTGACCCAGCTGCACAGGCCTGGTGTTCCCCTAGGGCCTGAAGGGAGCTTGAGATGATAGGCGGCTGGAGTTCTTGGGGGTTTACTCCTGACGCGATTTGCGTCACTATTGACGCATGGGACGTCAAGCGCGATCTTATCTCTTTGCTCCGCTCGAGGAGCGGATTCTAAGCCTGATGCTCCTCCGGCCCGAGCGCGAATGGTATCGGAGCGAGCTTGCCTGCGAGCTCGGGGTCCCGGCCTCAAGCCTCCAACGGCCCCTTGCGCGGCTCAGAGAGACCGAGATCCTGAGTGGCCGTCGCTCTGGGAACCGGACCTACTACCGGGCAAACACCGAGAACCCCGTCTTCCCAGAACTCCGTGGTGTGCTTGCCAAAACCTCAGGGCTTGCCTGGATCCTTAGGGAAGCCCTCGAGGCGCTTGCAGAAAAGATAGCCATGGCTTTTGTCTATGGATCCATTGCTGCGGGCGAGCAGGTCTCCTCAAGCGACGTGGACCTCTTTGTCGTAGGCAAGGTGGGCCTCGCGGAACTCGCCCCCCTACTTCGGCAGGCCGCCATGCAGCTAGGGCGTGAGGTGAATCCGACCGTCTACACAGAGGCCGAGTTCACTAAAAGGGTCCGCTCAAGAAACCACTTCCTACGTTCTGTTCTGGACAAGCCCAAGCTTTTCGTAGTAGGCACAGAGAATGACCTTCGAAAAGCTTGTCGCCCAAAGGAAACTGGTCGCGGAGCCGACGGGGCGCGATGAGATTGAAGGGCTCCGGGCACTGGTGCGCCGGTCTATTGCCGACTCGGCGATCGAAGCGCTTTCCGCCGACGGTCGTTTTGAGCGAGCATATAGCGCGGCGCGGGCGCTTGCGACCATGGTTGTTCGGGCGGCGGGCTACCGCGTGAGACAGCCTGGCGGCCACTACAACACCTTCCTTGGACTCGAAGCTGCGGACCCACAAGCCTTCTCGTCCTACGCCGCGTATTTCGACAAATGCCGCGTGCTTCGAAACGTGATCAGCTACGAGGCCGCCGACGTCATCTCCGAGGCGGAGCTCGAAGAGATCCTCGGCAAAGTCCCGGAGCTTGAAGCCATCGTAGAGAGCTGGCTCTCCAAGAATCACCCAGGGCTGGCATGATCGCCAGCCCCCGTTGGTCTTGGTCACTGGTGCGCCGGTCTGGAGTTCATTGAGGATAGCGCAGAGCGTGGCATTGCGGACCCGGCCTCGGCGGAGCTCATCAGTAAGTCAGACCTAGCCACCGATGTAGGGGAGGTTCTTAAGGTTCTCCATCTCCTCAGGCGTCATCTCCCGGTAGTCCTCCTCGAGCGGACCGCAAGTTTGCATGGGGCGCAGCTGCAAGTGAGCCGGATCGAACACGCCGCGCATTAGCTCTCCGTCCAGCCCTTCGGGCACTGGCTCGCCCAGGGCATAGAGAATCGTGGGCACGAGATCCAGCAGAGAGAAGAGCCGCTGTGCATCACCGTCCCGGCGGCCCGGGCGGATCCCCGGGCCTTGCATCGCATAGATCCCGTTCATGCGATGCCATGCCGTCAAGCTGGCGCCGTGGGCAACCAGGATGGGACTGTCCTGCGCCGGATCCATCTCACCATTGACCAGGAAGTAACCATAGGCCGGGAGAACCACGACGTCTGGTCCCTTCTCAGCGTAGGTGCCGTGGAATATCTCCTCATTTCTCCAAACGGCCTCACAGATCGGCTTCCCCGTCCGCGGGTCGACTGCCGTTCGGAGCGCGTCGACGAGCTTCTCCCGTACCCGGCGAGCCTCTACAGGAG
>JAGMDA010000314.1 GCA_023128935.1 Candidatus Eiseniibacteriota bacterium
AGACCAGCTAGGGGATAAGGCCAGGGGTTGTATGAAGGGCACGCCCCAGAGAAGTGGAGCGCGCTCTCGAGCCAGCTGGTGGATCAGGGCGGCTGCCAGGAGCGTGGCGACGCTCTCTGCTGCCCAGCTGCCAGGTGCCTCCCAGGGAGGGTTAGCCGTGCCGGTAACTCCCTCTGGCGCCTCCAGTTGCCTGTCTGTATCTGCCGCGGGCAGCGGTTGCGGCCCCTCGCCATCGCGGGGCAACGCGGCAACCGGGGCGACCGGGAATCCTCGCCTGGCACCATCGATCAGTACCCGACAGGCAACGGCATTCCATTTCAGTGGTTCGGAGGCAATGGCCTCCAGGATGACGAGCGGCTTCTCCTCTACTGCCGCTACGGATCCCCTCAAGGCACACAGGAGGTCTCCTAGGTCGCCAAGAACCACCCCATCCCGGGGCCGGATAAGCTGCGCCTTGGAGGAGTACAGAAGAGCTAGATAGACCCGGAGGATCTGACCCAGGGGCCGTGGCATCCCGGACGGCGGTGGGATAGTTCCCAGCAGATCGAAGCCCGGGAGGCCCGCGAGGGTACTGGTGATCCCGGGCAGATCCGCTGCCTTTGGCACCCAGGGCCTGCCAGCTGACTGGCAGGCCGCATCGACCGAGCATTCCTCGCTATGACACGTACCTGCGCGCCCTCGCGACGAGGCTTGGTGAGGAGTCCAGACTAGGGTCTCGGTGTCCACCACTGTTGCGTGTAGAGCCGCGTTGCCCCCAGCGCCAACGCCACCGGATACTGTCCGCACCTTGGAGCCCTGGCGATCGAAGAGATTGAACGCTGAGGGTAGCTGGTCCAGCACCTTTCTCAAGGCGCTGGCATGGAGGATCAGCCACTGGCCATCCCTGTGCTGGATGGTCCCGGCCGCCTCCAGAAGGTCAACAGCCTCCTCCTCACCGGCGATGAATCCCCGGTGGGTGAGTACATAGACCGCCTCATCCAGAAGTGCGTGGACCCGGAAGTCCCACTGGCTGGAACCCGAGAACCGCCTCTGTCCCCATTGCGCAATACCACCCATCTTCTGCCTGACCATCTCTGATCCCTCAACAGGCCTGTGCCAGATGCTACCACGCCGCGCCCCAAGTTCCTTACGCCATCTGCCGACATCTCAATCTGGACACATAATGGTGCTGGCGGGGGTGTTGCGGCATCGCTGGGGGAGTCTATGGCTGAAGATCCGAAAGATAAAAGGGCCCAGGCCTCCGGGGAGGCCCCCGCCTCAACGTCCGGACCATCCTTGAGGGTTTCGCCCATACTGCTTGGCGTGGGGCTGCTGGCTTCCATCTCACTTGTGCTCAGCCTCGGGGGAACATTGAAGGCCAATAACTACAGGAAGCAGTTCGATGTCGTGCTCCAAGCGGCCAAGGACCCGGCGAAGATGACCCACTTCCAGGAAGCCAATACCAGGTTGATGGCCAGTAACGCATATGAGCCAGGGACGCTTGCCGTGATCTATGGCGCGGATCTGGGACACTACTGGCACTTGTCAGACTCGCTCCAGGACGATGGTATTGTGAACCGGTCGCTCCCGGATCAGGACATGACCAAATTGATGCTCCGATTTGAACAGGATGTCCTCAGCCTTGAACCGGAGATTGTAGTTCTTCTGCCTCCAGTACGATGCGTGAGCAAGGGGCGATTGATGATCGTTCAGGCACGGGCCCTCTGCACCACGGCACAAGCCTACGGTCTGCAGCCGATCCTGGCGAGGATTCCTCCGGTTCCAGCGGCCCTGGACACACTCGCTGGCGGGTACTATGGAAGAATCCTGGCGATCAATCGCGGGATTGATGAACTCGCGGCCAACTTGAACATCCCCATCCTTGATCTCTTCACGCCTCTGACCGGCGCGAATTACTATCTCTTCTCCGAGTACTGTGGTCCCAACATCTGGCCCAATGCCCGTGGTTACCAAACGATGACCGAGGAGCTTCATGCTCTGATGGATGCACTGCCCACACCTGTCCCTTCCGAGGGTCTGAAGAAGGCGGAGGATACAATGCGGATGGCTGAGCCCTAGACCTGATGCGGAGAGGGGCTGCAGCCGTGTTTGACGTGTTCGAGAGGCTGGAGTAGCCTGGCGGTTCGTTTCAGTGTCGCTATAGTGCCGCTATGAAGGAAAGAGTTGGAAGCAGGGGTTTGGATGTGGCATCGATCTGCCTTCCGGTCGAGAAGCCGCCCTGCCATGAGGAGCCGCACGCCATGCGCATTCAGAAGTTCCATGTTACGCCGGCCCTTCCCGAGAGGTTGGCGCCCCTTCGGGAGATTGCACATAACCTTCGCTGGAGTTGGGATCATGACAGCATCGAACTCTTCCGGCGCATCAGCAAGAGGCTCTGGGAGAGCTGCGGGCACAGTCCGGTCCGAGTTCTGGGAGAAGTCGATCAGGATCGCTTGGATGTGCTTGCTGCTGACGAGGGCTTCCGTGTGCACATGGAACGTGTGCTGGCCAGCCTTCGTCGGCACCTGGACCATGAGACCTGGTTCGATCGGACCTTCAGGGAGTCCGGGGAGATCTCCGTCGCCTATTTCTCCGCGGAGTTTGGCTTGACCGAGAGCCTCCCGATCTACTCGGGCGGCCTGGGCATCCTGGCTGGTGATCACTTGAAGGCCTCATCCGAGCTGGGGGTGCCCCTGGTCGGCGTGGGGCTCCTCTATCAGAAGGGATACTTCCAGCAGTATCTCACCAATGATGGATGGCAGCACGAGCGCTACCCGCTGAACGATTTCCCCACCATGCCCGTTTCTGTCGTGACTCGCCCGGATGGGTCGCCGCTGCGGATCCTTGTGGAGATGGCAGACAAACAGGTCGTCGCGCAGGTCTGGCGTGTCCAGGTAGGGCGCATTCCCCTCTTTCTCCTGGACACGAACATTGATGCGAACCCTGCAGCGGAGCGGGAGATCTCGGCGGAACTCTACGGTGGCGACAAAGAGATGCGCATCCGCCAGGAACTCCTGCTTGGGGTGGGTGGGTTCTGTGCCCTGAGGGCGATGGACATCGTTCCGACAGTCTGTCACATGAATGAGGGCCACTCGGCCTTCCTGGGGCTCGAGCGGATCTGGGCGCTGATGGAGACCGATCAGGTGGACTTCGAAGTCGCCCGCCGCGGCGCCGAAGCGGGAAACGCCTTCACGACTCACACACCGGTGCCGGCAGGAATAGACGTGTTCCCGAAATCGCTTGTGAAGACCTACCTGGAGCCATACGCGCGGAAGATGAAGGTTCCAGTCTCCAGGCTTCTCCATCTCGGGCAGGATACGGAAAAAGACGAGTTCAGCATGGCAGTTCTAGCCATGCGCCTATCGAACCGTGTCAATGGCGTGAGCAAGTTGCACGGAGAGGTCTCCAGGAAAATGTTTACGCACCTTTGGCCCGGTGCGCCGCTGGACGAGATTCCGATCGGGCATATCACCAACGGCATTCACGCGCGTTCCTGGATATCCTTCGACATGGCGACGCTGTTTGACCGGTACTTGGGGCCCAAGTGGAGTGAGGATCCGTCTGATCAATCGGTCTGGGAGTCCGCGCGGGACATCCCGGACGAGGAGTTGTGGCGCACGCACGAACGGCGTCGCGAGCGATTGGTAGCCTTCGCGCGCAGGACCCTTGCGAAGCAGCTCCGGAACCGTGGAGCCCCGGACACGGATCTGCGCCTGGCCGGGGAGGTGCTGGATCCCCGAGCCCTGACAATCGGATTCGCTCGCCGGTTTGCGCGCTACAAGCGCGGTACACTCCTCTTCCGCAATTTCGAGCGCCTGGTTCGGATCCTCTCCGATCATGATCGCCCCGTGCAGATCATCTTTGCGGGAAAGGCCCATCCCCAAGATGAACGGGGCAAGGAGCTCATCCGTGAACTCATTGGCCATATGCGCGATGAACGCATCCGGCGACGCGTGGTCTTTCTAGAGGACTATGACATGACGATTGCGCGCTACATAGTGCAGGGATGTGACGTCTGGCTCAACACGCCAAGGCGTCCGAGGGAGGCCAGTGGGACCAGCGGAATGAAGGCGATGGTGAACGGAGCGCCCAATCTGAGCATCCTGGACGGATGGTGGGACGAAGCCTACACGCGGGAAGTCGGGTGGGCCATCGGGCACGGAGAGGAATACGAGGACCACGAATACCAAGACAGGGTTGAATCGCGCGCCGTGTATGATCTGCTGGAAAACGATATCGTACCGCTCTTCTACGAGAGAGGCGGGGATGACGTGCCGCGCGGCTGGACAGCGAAGATGAAGGCATCCCTAAGTCTTCTTGCTCCGGTGTTCAACACGAACCGGATGGTTTGGGACTATGTGAATGACTATTACTACCCGTGCGCCGCACGTTATCGGAGCTTGACGGAGAATGGGTCGCAGCGTGCCCGGGTACTGACGGAGTGGCGACAGCACGTTGAGACTGAATGGCAGCACGTTCGGATCAGGAGTGTGCACTCAAGTGGTACCGAGCAGGCGAAGGTTGGCGGCGTAGTAGACGTATGGTGCCAGGTTGCGTTGGGAGCGTTGACTCCAGAGGATGTAGTGGTCCAGGTCTTCCATGGTCGCATGAGTCCCAGCGAAGAGATTGTCGACCACCAGACTGTGACCATGAGCTGCGACGGGGAGGCGGAGAAGCGAGTGTACCTATTCAGGGGGAGCATCGCTTGCCAGCGGAGCGGACAGGAGGGGTTCGCCGTCCGCGTGATGCCCAGCCATGAGGACCTGTGCCATCCACACCACACGCGCCTGATTCACTGGGCCGGTTGAGGGACTGCCAGAGAGGCATCTCGGGATGACGCTGCCAGAGAGTCGTCTCGGGATAGGACCGCTGGCAGACTTGACCAGCATCCCACTATGCCCTTATTTACGGGCGTATACATCGAAATGGCCCGGATGCACTCGGCAGGGAGCACGGGCCGTCGGCCTAACGTGCTCTCCTGACTAGAGTTATCCTCTGCGCGCAACCCATGGTCTGACTCCGCGAACCTCGCTGGTGATGCCTGCCTGTAGGAGTGTGGGCCTGTGAGCCACGTGTGTGGGCCGGTTCAATTTGCGCTGCTCCATGTAAAATGCGGATCGACTAGAGCGGAGTGACTTACTTTTGCGGCCCGCTAGGAAAGTAGTGGTAAAAGGCAATTGATTTCGGTGATTGGGTCAGTTATCATTCAGAGGCAGTGAGATTCAGCCCACCAATGAGTCGCGCTGTTGACGAGCGATAGTATTTGCATCACCGGAGACGGTTTCATGAAATGAGCTCACGTGAAGGCCGGTTCCGGGCAGGATCAGATCCAGGAGGAATTGCAATGAGAAAAGCTATCCTTGCCTTGGCCTTGACGGCTTTCGTGGCCGTTGGTGCCTCTGCTACCGAAGACGCTACCACGCCGGGCATCCCCAGTGCTCTTGATGGGTCCTTCCCTATCTTGGGTGAGATTGCTCTCGATGAGGCTCTTTTAGGCGGTAGCGCAGACTATTGCGTTGGCGTTGGTTTCGATGGTGACAATTTCTGGGTATCGAGTGGCGACCAGGGCACCGGTACCTGCATGTTCTCGATCATCGACGAGTTCGGCAACCTGGTGGACCAGGTTCCTCAGGGTGCCGGCGCCAGTGGTTGGGGTCACCGTGACCTCTGCTGGGATGGGACGTACATGTACGGCAGTTTCAGCACGATGGTTAATGCCTTTGCTGGAGACTACCAGTACTTCAACTTCTTCATCGGCTACCACAACCCGAACCGTGCGCAGGCCTGGGATGGCTCGTATTTCTATACGGCCAACTTCAGCGATCCGCTGACCAGGATGGAGTTCACGGCTTGGGGTGCTCCGGCGACCTGCACGCCGCTGGCCAGCTTCGACGGGGTCTATGGTGCGGCCTATGAGGGGGGTGAGGACATCCTCTACCTCACGTCGGCCAACTACACGGGTGATCTCTACACCTGCACGACCGACGGCTTCCCTCTGAATGTCTACACCTGCATGCCAGAGTATGACATTCAGGGCGGTTGCACGATGGCCTGCATAAGCCTTGGCGATGTTCTCTGCGTACTGCAGCAGTTTGGCCCGGACATGCTGACATTCTATGACATCGGCGCGGGTCCCTCGCCGGTCGACGCCAGCAGCTGGGGTACCATCAAGGCTATGTTCCGTTAGTAATCCACTGCGTCACCGGGTTGGGTGGAGCCCGGCTTGACGCGGTCTAAACGGATTCATGAGAGGCCCCGCCGGGTATCCGGGGGGGCCTCTTGTTACTACCCCACTTTCAGTATGCTCGCCTTGCCGATCCTCGGAGTACAGTACCTACAGGCGCAGATCCTGGGGTGATCTCTACCTGGTGCTTCTACAACCGCTCAAGAGCAGCGGCAGCGCGCTTTCCCAGGGAGGTCTTCGGAGCCTGTTGCTCCGCGGAACGTAAGAGCTGCGCAGCCTCCCCCCTACGGCCCCGCTCGCTCAACAGGAGGCCGAGGTTGAAGAGTGCGACCGCATTGGATTGGTCCTGATCCAGTACGTCGCGCAGAAGCCTCTCGGCTCGAGGGAGATCGCTTTCGCGGTAGGCTATCACTGCCTCCAGGATCGTAAGGCGGGTGTCGTTGGGGAATCGCTTGCGGGCTTCTCTAGCGTATGCTCGAGCGCTGCCAAGCTGACCCTGTGCCACCTGGCCGGAGACAAGCCAGAAGGCCAGCAAGCGTGACAGGTTGCCCTGTTCATAGGCTTCGGCTAGAGCGTTGACGGCCGAGGAAGGTTCACCGTTACCCGCAGCGGCTCCAGAGCGGTAGACGGGGGTCTGGTCTCCCGAAACCGTCTCACCGCCCGGAAGGATCATCCCCCTGGCCGATGCCTGTATGACAAGTTGCTGTATGCACCGGATGTTACCGGCAAGGGGGTCATCGCCCGGGTCGTGTGGGGGGGGAAGGATCATGAGGAACGCTGCCAACAGGGCCACGGCAGCCACGGGAAGACCAAGCGCCACCGGCCTCGGGAGTGTGGGAAGCCAGCGGGATTCTCGGCCCCACCGGCCCTGGGAATCCCGGGCAGCCGGTCGATCGGCTGGGACCGCGTTGCCCAGAGTGACCATTTCTGGTGACGGCGCGAAGGCGTTTGGATCATCGAGTTCGATGGTTCGATGGTGAACCGCTTCGGCGTATGCCGCGTAGCAATAGCGGCAGACGATGAGATGCTCGCGGGCCTTGGCTTCATCCTCACTGCCAAGCTGACCGTCAATGAGAGCAGCCAGGGTTTCCTCCAGTATGTGTTCCTCTCTTCTTTTCATGGGGGGCTCCAAAATGTATATCCTCCGTGCCTATACTTGATGCGTAAGACCCAGGGTGTTTCGCAGTCGGTCTCCACAGTCATTAGACGGCGGCGCCCTGGAATCCTACCGGATCTAGCCCCATGGCGAGGCCCAAGGTTCCAGCTGACAGCGGATTCGCGCCAGGGGGCCGATTTCCAGACCTGCACGGTAATCCCTGCCCGCACCCGGAGTTCCGGGGCGCCAAGTGCTTCCCAGCAGGGATGGCTCCTCAAGCCTCCTGCATAAACCCTACCCAGACCTCGCGCTCTCACGCGCGCGGGCTCCTTGCGTAGGTTGCTTCTTCTTGACCCCGAGCATGCTGCGGAGCTTCCGCAGCCCACGTTCGATAAGCGTATAGGCGCGTCGTGGGCTTTCAAGGCCCATTTGATCAGCAATGCGCGCGGCGGTCCACCCCTGGTCAAAACGCAGGGAAAGGACCTGTCTTTCCGGTTCGGGGAGGCTCTCGAGTAGTTTCCGGACCCGCTGCGCATTGCGCTGCGCCTCCTTCTCCATCAAGACATATTCGGGTGTGTGCGTGCGGCCCGCCAGTTCGAGTTCCGCCCGGTGATGGTCCAGGAATTCCAGCAGCCTCCCCGAAACCGCTCCGATGGATGAGGCATGCAGATTATAGGCCATACGCTTGAGGCCCCGGCGGTTGATGCCCTCCTCAATGCGGCGGAGCGACGCGGTCAACTCCTCTGCGCTGAGTGGATCCTTGCTCTGTGCTGCCCAGTGGCGAACTGCCTCGAAACTCATTCCATCAAGGTAGAAGCGCCGGAAGATCTGGCGATCGCGCTTGCTCAATTGCCTGAGCACCGCAGGCATCTCGCGGCGTCCAAAGCGCTTTCGCAGAGAGTCAAGGGCAGTGCTCCGGGCGACGAGTACCAGCCAGGTTGAGAGCGCCGAGCGCCCCTTGTAGGAGGAGATCCTGCCTTTGTATAGGCGTTCCAGGACATCGACGTAGACGGTGCGGACATCCTCGTCATTGAATAGGTAGCGGCGCAAGACAGAGTAAATAAGCCCCGAATAGCGCAGGATAAATGTGTGCCAGGCTTCAATAGAACCGGCTGCAATTTCGCGAGCCAGCTCCAAATCCCTATCGTACTGTGAGATCTTCTGATCGGTCATTGCTCATTCCGCCCCTGAATCTTTAGCCTAGGTGGCCTCGGCCCGTGCTGCAAGAGCGACTTTTCACTGGCCAGAACTTCTGAGCGTGGAATACCAGTACGATGGAACAGGCACTTTTCAACTCACCTATATCAACAGATGGTGCAGGCGGATTGGGACTATCCCGATAGGTTAACTGCATCACCGTGGTGCCTTCTGGTAGAATCCTCCGGATGTTAGCCCGCATATCTCACCAGGCATTTACCATAGCTGCGCATCTACACGCACCGACTTTTTCATGCGGGCCAGACAGAGAATGCGTCTGCCGGATGGGGGGCCTGTGCTTGACCATCCTGCTCATCGGTCTCGCCCTCATCTTTGGGTGTTCTGAAGATGAGGAGCAGCGGTTGTATCGTCTCGCGCCCGACCTCGGCCGCGATGTTGCCCAGCGCCTTGTGGCTCACGATGACGCCGCCTTTGCGGACTACAGCCGGGAAGCCGGCATCAAGGAGATGATCGATGCCCGCTTGGCCCTGCGGCGAGGCCTGAGCTTCGGAGCGGCCGCATCCTACACCGAAAGTGCCGCCTACCTCATGCCGTATATCGGCCGCGTGTCGGAGCGCCTGTCAGCAGATTATGGATGTCACGATTACCTGCACGACTACGACTTCTGGATGTCACTCCCTCACGACCAGGCGGCGGAACTGGGCTGTCTGGAATCGGAAATGAACGACACCTACCTGGATCCGGATCTCCTGCTGGTTGAGAAGATCCCCCGCCTTCAAAGATATGCCAGCGCTTTCCGCACGGCAGGCTATTGGATGGGGGTGGCTGTGGCCGAGTATGCGACAGCGGAGTTCATGTCTTCATTGGGAAGGGATGAGGAACGCATGCAACATCTGCGTGCGGCGCTCGCGCTTGCTCGGCGCGAGGGTTTGACCATCATGACCTGTCAGATCCTGGGTGTAGTGGGGAAGATCCACAGGTCTGCCGGGCGGATCGATTCAATGGCCATCTGTTGGAATGAGGCGCTTGGGATCGCCTCGGAGCACCGTCTCCCCGAGCATGCCGCCAATATCAACTCACTATATGCCAATCACTACGCAGACGCAGGCCGCCTGGCACTGGCTGCTGATCTTCATCACGCGGCCATGCAGGTCTGCCGGGAGTACAAGGGTGGGTATCTTGAGCTGCCATTCATCATCGAGGCCATGTACTTCCATGCGGAACTCGGGTTCTGGGAAGTAGTCAGGCACCTCCTGCAACGCGCCCGCGTGTTGAACAGGGAGTATGCACGATCGCCCAGAATCCTTCAGCGCAAGGTCAACGCGGTTCGATTGGATGAGATGGAGGCGCGGTACCTGTGCGCTCAGGGAAAAACGCAGGAAGCCGAAGAGATCTTCTGCCGGCTCGAGGAGGAGATCCGCGGGCTCCC
>JAGMDA010000315.1 GCA_023128935.1 Candidatus Eiseniibacteriota bacterium
GCCCCCTCGACACGAACAATAGCCGCATCACCCTGCGCAAGGCGCTTGGCCAGAAGGGGTGCAACGTCGAGAAAGAAGATGTGCCCATCTGCGGTGGCGAAGTAGAAACGCTTGTTTCCCGCCTCGCGCGCCATGAGATCGCCATCGCGTAGAAGATTGTCGATACGGGTTTGTTTGGATGCAACCTTCTTGTCGGACCGGAGCGCTTCTTCGCGGGCCTGATCCTCAATCTTCTTGCGGGCCAGCTCCTCTTGGTATTCTTTTTCCTTCTGGCGGCGCTCGGACTCGATACCCGCTTCACCCAGCTCTTTGCGCCGGATGCGGTCTTGGTGCTTTGTTTGCCGCAGCTTCTTATCAGAAGCAAGGCCTGCCTTTCTGAGTGCGTCGCGCATGTCTGCCATCAGAGAGCTTCTTCCATTTCGCTCGCTCGCCTGCTATCGGCGAACGCAGCCGGTTTGTGAGTCAACCTCTATCGACGAATGCGGCGGATGCATGAGCCGCACCGTCATCGATGAGCGCGGCGGATGCATGAGCCGCACCATCGTTGATGAGCTGCAGATATGAGTCAATAGCTCCTACCCGACTGGGGACTGCTGGCTGCTCCTCATTAGTCGTCAAAATCCCCCTCCGGACCCTTGTCCGACTGGATATGTGAGGCCGCCTCCCTGATCTTACTCTCCGTCCATTCGCCGGGGCTTTCAATGCGTGTGGCCTTGGACCCAAGTGCGTGAGAGCCGGCCTTGAGGATTGCATCGATGGCGAGTGGAGCCGTGTCTGTTGCATTGAACACATTCGCCAGGAGGTTGTAGACAAAGTCCTCGACCCTCTTGGCCATCCTGTCGCGTATCTCCTTGGGTTGGCTCAGCAGCTTATTCTCGAAGGGCAGGTTGAGCTTCTTGTATCCACCGCCCTTGATCCCGTTCGCATGCGCATAGGCGACTATCTCGGCCCAGAGTTCTTCGGTCATTCCCTCGTCCTTGACCTTGATGAACTCCCCTGCGTCATCCAGGATCGCGTTTCCGTAGTCATTGACCTCGAGACCCCACGAGATCATCTGCAAAGCTGTCGCGACATTCGCCTTAGTGGTCCGGGTTTCCTTGGCAATGCGGCGCAGCCGGTCGGAGTTGTTTCCTGAGGTTCCGTGTTGTGCGCCGGAGAGGCCGTACTTGGTCAATGCTTTATGGATCTCCGCTGTCAACTCCACATTAATGCCTTCATCGCTTGCCTCGAGGCCGTGGGTCGTGCCGTTGTTCAGCGCGATCCAATCGGGATAGATGTCGTGGGCATTGAGGCCCCTGATCAGGAAGAGAGCCTCTTGCGGCGTGGAGAGGCCTTCGGTGCCCTTGATCTCACCGACCTCCGTTTCCAGGCCGGCCCAATCCGGGATATAGGGCTTCAGCGCCAGATTGGCCAGCAGGTTCTCGTCATCCGGGAGATGAGAGGCATCGATGGCGATCGATGTGATCCCAGCATCGAACATCGAGGGGATCTCGACGCGCGCCTGTTCCACGTCCTCAGCGCCCTTGATGCCATAGTGATCGGCATGGATTGCTACCGGGATGGTGATGCTCAGCTCGTTGCAGATCGCATTGACCTGCCTAGCCATGTTCCAGTAGTTGACCGCGCAGTAGGCGTTCGCGCCACCCTCGGATTTGGCGATTTCGATGAGGATGGGGGCGTTTGCTCTCTGTCCCGCCTGAAGAACCCCGCGGATGACCAGATGATTCCTGCCGTTGGCTGCGATGGTCATCGCCTTGCCCTTGGTCATCATGGCGCGATCAATTGCCTTTCCACTGACAATGAGGGCCTGGGAATGGGGGAAGAGGTGTGTGATATTTGGTGGGCGTCCAATCTCCAGCGCCTTTTCGAAATCCGCTGACATCGTGACCTCCTTGGGTTCCTAGAACTCCGAGCATCGTCATGCGAATAGTCGGGACAGTTGCAGGGTCAATCAAGGGAAAGTTGAAGAACGCAGCGGCTGAATGCAGAGAAGGGCCCTCCCGCGGTCTCCCGATGTCTCCGGATGCCTCCGGGTTTCTCGCGAGATCGCTCGGGAAGGCCCTTTTTTACCTGCGGTGTTCTCCTCCGCCGGTTTCCTCCGGCGTTTCCGATCAGTGATCAGACACGCCTTAGTGCAGGACTATCTTCCGCTCCAGCGACTGCTCTTTCGTTCTCAGACGCGAGAAGTAGATACCGTCCGCCACTCTCCGACCGGATGCGTCGCGGCCGTCCCACGAAAGCCAATGCACGCCGGCCGCCAGCCGGTCGCTGAGCAGCGTCGTGACCAAGCGTCCCGAGATGTCAAAAACCTCCAAGCGCACATCCGCGGTGTTGGGCAGATCGAAGCGGATCTCCGTGGACTGCCGGAAGGGATTGGGGGCGTTCTGCGAGAGCGCCAAGCATGCGGGCAGAGCGACCTGCTTGTCGACATCTGCGGGATCGTACTCGAAACCGACGCCGTCGAGCCACAGCGAGAAGCCGTAGCCCCATGTGTCGGCATGGATCTCGATCGAGTTGATCTCCGATAGCGAGACCGTTCCGTTATCGGAGCGGATCCAGGTATCGTCTCCTTCCATCGGGATAACGAACTCGACCCACTGCTCGATCGCTTCGTTCAAGATGTCGTAGGTCGGGCGGTACTGGATGAATCCTTCGGGGCCGTGCAAACGGATCCACGGGCTGTGTTCCTGGAAGCCGAGGTTCTCGTTCACCGCGTAGCACCATAGATGGATGGCAATCCGGTTGCTCAGGTTCCAGCGCGCCACACAATCGCCCGGATACCTGGCGTAATTGTCAAAGCCACCATCGGTGTCGAAGCGGATCGAGCCCTCCCCGACTACTTTTAGGTCGGTATCGTCGGTGATGGTTGCAGTGCCACCGTCCGCCCAGGGGACCCAGCTCGCGGCATTCAGTTCCGCCATGTCGGTTGGAGGCAAGTACTGGATCTCACCGCCCAGCGGGACATCCCGCTCGAAGACGGCCGTCCCGGTCTCTCCGGCCCAGTAAGCGTTGTTCACCTCAGTGATATCGAGCCAGGTGTAGTCGACGAAGCCCTCGTGCTGGACCTCGAAGAGCAGCAGGCCGCCGTTCCCGATCACATGGACGTAGCCGAAGGGATTGTCGTGCAGTTCGTCGCCGGCGTAGGTCGGCGGCACCATCTCGGGATCGATGGCAACATTCGGCAGGACCCATTCGCCGTGCTCGTCGGTCACTCCCTGAGCCTTGATCTGGTCGGTGATCACCGGACCGATCCCCGGCCGCTCGACCTTCTGGTAGATGGTCACGGTGGCGCCTTCCAGCGGTTCGTCCCCAATTCCCAAGAACCGCATCTTGATGAACTCAGGCATGCAGTAGAGATACTGCCCGAAGTAGCCATGGGCCGCATCGAGCCAATGCGTCATCGCGTTGGCGCTGTGCTCCGACAGGAAGTGTGAGACGCCGTTCATCAGACACTGCGGCCCCGAGTAGCCCTCGTGCGACACCCAGTTCTGATCCGGGCCCGTGTTGATCTGGTAGATGTCGATCAAGCCGAGCTGATGTCCCATCTCGTGCAGCAGGCCGTAGTCGAGGTCATCCTCGGGACTGTAGTATCCGGACAGCCGCAGGCTTCCCTCGCCATGGTAGTAGCGGAAGGGGAAGATCGCCCACAGAATCCGGTCGACCCCTGGGTTGGCGTCGTAGTCGTTCAAGACCTCCAGCACGTCGAAGTGGACGCGCTTCTCGCAACCCGCGTCAGCGAACATCTGGTTGAAGTGCTGCATGTGCCGGTTGAGCCAGTCGATGAAGTCATTCGTGGCTGCCAGCGGATAATCACCCGTCTCCTCACGGAACTCCTCCATTCGTGAGCGATCGATGTAGCTCAGGAAGGCCACCGACTTGGTATCGATCGTGAGCGCATTGTTCTCGGGCCGCGCGTCGACCAGATCGAAGGAGAAGCCGATCTCATGCGAAGCGCCGTCCCAATTGTAGACGAAGTCGAACGTGACAGTGTCGTTCGGCTCCAGGGAGACCGGGTCCGACGGTTGACTCATCGGCGATCCATCTACCGTCCAGGTCGCATCGATCGCTCCCGACCAGGGATTGCTTCCGCGGTTGCGGACAGTTGCCGTGTAGGTGATCGGATCTCCCAGTTCCGGCCAGCGTTGGGTGTTCTCGTTCTGCCCGCCGCCCAGGCCGGTTGCCGCCGAGCAGAAATACGGACCGAACCCGCTCGGCTCGGTGATCTCGTAGACAGTGTAGATCACGTCGTAGCGCGGGTAGCGCGGTGTGCGGGCCATGCTGACGACCTGCAGGTCCGTCTCGTCCCACGGCGTACGGGGACCGATGGACGCGACGCTCTCCTGCTCGGCGCCCTGCAGCGTGACAGTGGTGACGGCGTAGTAGTAGCCAGTGCCGTTCACGGCCGTTTCGTCCAGGTAGCTGGTCACGTCGATCACGTCCACGGTTGCGATGGGTGTCATGCCGGCGATCGAGAGGAACTCTTCGGTGTCGCGGTAGATCGCGTAGTGATCGAATGCCTCCCCAGGATCGGGGACCTGTTGCCAGGTGACCAGCACGGAGTTATTGAGAGCGAAAGGCGCCTGCCAGGGCGGCGGGGGCAGGTTGACCACCGCGTCAGCCCGCAGGTCGAAGGCCGAGAAGACATTGGCAACATCGGCGCTCGGGATGTCACCATCGCCATTGCTCACGATCCAGTAGGTTCGCAGCGGAAGATAGAGATCGCCCTCCGGGGAGAGAGTCGCGCTCGCGACTGCATGGCCAAAGTCGGGATGGTCGTCTGGGTTGACCGCGTAGGTGTCCATGAGCGTTCCTTGGGCGCCCTCGTCGAGGATCGCGTAGTAAACGTCACCCAGGTTGTTGCCGACGATGACGAGGCCGTTCGTGGTGACGATTGGAGATGATGAACCGATCTCCCAGCCGAGGCTCCCGGTCGCGAACTCCCACTTCACCGAGCCGTCACTCGTATTGATGGCATACAGGCTGCCATCTCCTTGCTGGCTGTTTGTCTGGAAGTAGTAGGTCGCGCCGTCGAAGCTCAAGCATCCGGTCGCCTGCGCGCGCTGCGGATTGTTGGTGCCCGGGATGTGCTCGTAGACCAGCAGGGAGGCGGAGCCCCACAGCGGGTTGCCGTCCTTATCGAGCCCGACGATGTAGATGCTCTCGTCGCCCGCGCCCACGTAGATGTTCCCGTTGTCGGGATCGATCGTTACGCTCGCATCGACCATCTCGTCTACTGCCGCGGCCCAGAGTTCTGCGCCCGTAGCACCGTCGTAGCAGTGGACGGCGTGCCACCGCGAGCCGATGACGACGCGCAGATCGCCTTCGTCGTCGTAGAGCGTTGGATCGCTCCAGCAACACTCGGCGTGGGTTGCCGCGGCCCACACCTCGCTGATCGCCGAGCCGTTGTCACTCCCGGCGTAAGGGCGATCGACCCATTCATGTTGGAAGATCCGGCCATCGGCTGCGACGGTTGGGGAGCCGGCCGACAGATGGTTGGGGTTGGGGTCGTTGCCATTATGCCAGTAGGACGACGGTCCGTCGGTAGCGAGGAAGGCCATGAGGGGATGCCCATTGGGGTACTCGCCACTCTCGGTCGCGTCGTTGACAACGTAGACGGTGGTGCCGTCGTTCGAGAAGGCGGGGGTCGTACGAGCGATGGTCTCTCCGCCACATGGGTTGCCGTACCAGAAACAGGCGCCCGTGTGACGGTCCATTCCCTGCACGCCCTTGGGCCAGTGATATCCGCCGATGACGATGTCCGTCTCCTCCGGCCCTGCATGATCGCAGAAGGGCATCGAGGTGCAACTGAAGCTCCCATAATCGGGCGAGTTGGGCGACGGCTTCTGCCACGAGAAGACACTGAAGAACGTGTCGTTCAACCTCTCCTCAGGCACGGCATAGTCGGCGCGGCCGGTGTTGTGCATGTCGCGTTGCTTCATCTGCCAAGTGGCGCCTGTGGCCGCCCCTGCGCAGAGCGCCAGGAGCAAGCAGACCGCGACTGTGACCTGCGCGAATGCCGACGCCTGTGGGCCCTGCGGATGCGTTTCGCGCTTCTTGGTTCCTCTCTTAAAGTGTGTGTTGCTGGCAAACATCACTCACTTCCCTCCATCTTGGTTGCTTTATCCCTTTGCCTGCTTCTCCGCCCTGCCTGCGGTGCGACCGGATCTGCGGGGTGGCCTACCTTCTCGGCGGCTGGAGCATCTCCCCCAGCCGCGCGGTACAGAACATAGACATGGGGCGTTACCGAGAAGTTACGCGGGAATGGACGTGGGCTGGCCCGACCAGGGTCACCGTCAAGGGCGCGATTGGGCCCAGCACCGATGGCCACGCGATTCGGCCCGGCAGCGATTCAATCCCAGCAGCCATTGCGCTGGAGGTAGGGATGTTGATCCGCTGCAGATCGCGGCTTTGGACTTCTCGGGACCCCACACCCCCAATCACCCGCCCCGATGCAGCCACTCCTTGCAATGAACTTACGATTTTCGTAAATTACCAGCAGTATCTGGCGATATGTTTCAGGAGTATCCGGCCAGATACGAGGAGATAGCCGAGTCTAGCTGTTCTTGATGCAGTTGCCTGATCCACCCCGGATCATGTGGCCGATTGGATGGGTGCTATGCAAACACTCACGGAAGAGGTCTTCCATCTCGCCCCGCCCGGCGGCCTGTTTGATGATTCGGTTGTCAAGAACCTCTTCCCCAACTTGAGCGATGGGGCACGGAATCTGCTACTCCACCGGGCAGTGCGCCACGGCGAAGTCCTCCGGCTCAAGCGCGGGCTGTTCTGTCTAAATCAAAGCTACCGGAAGACGCCGCTCCATCCGTTCGTGGTGGCGGCCGCGTTGCACTCGCCATCCCACGTCAGCTTTGAATCAGCGCTTGCTTATCATGGACTGATCCCCGAAGCGGTGTTTCAGATCGGATGTGCGACGACCGAACGCACCCGGTCCTTCATGACACCTCTCGGGAAATTCACGTTCACGCGGGTTCCGACGCGACAACCAAGAGCGGGCGTGCGGGCAGAACAACTGGATTTGCATGGATGGGCATTTGTGGCCAGTCCACTCCGGGCGATTGCGGACCTTGTCTACATGAGGCGCGATGCGAGCGCCGATTTGCGTGCTCCGAACGGGCACGAGCTAGGTCGCCATGCAGACACCGTCTCCATGCCTGTGCGGCGCAACCTCCGAAGGGGTGGGGAAGAGGCCGCACTTGATTTCTTGATCCACTCCATGCGGATTGAGGAGGATGATCTGGCAAGAATCCCCACGGAGGAATTCAAAGAGATCCGAACTGCGTTCAGGAACCGGCGAGTGCTCGGCTTCCTGGCCAATCTCCACCGGAGTCTCCATGGATGAGCGTGGGAGTCCGCTCAAGGGCGGTTGGACACGGGACCCCGAGCGGGGACGTTGGCAGGGAGATCGAGCGGGGGAAGTTGGCGAAAGGAATCAAGCGAGGGAAACTCCGTACATGAACACAGGCATCCTAGCTGAACAGGTCCGGCTACTCGACCCTGGCAGCGCCATCGAGCAAGAGAACTGCTTGCAGGAACTCTTGCAGCAGTATGTTCTCGCTAGCTTGTCACGCGCCCGGTTCTTCAGTCTGGCCGCGTTTCACGGGGGCACATGCCTCCGGATCCTCCATGGCGCCGGTCGCTTCTCGGAGGATCTGGATTTCCTGCTCCGCGTTCCTCTCCGCGGACCACAAAGCCCATCTGACGCCGAATTCGACTGGCGCCCCTATCTCCAGCGAATCCGCGATGATCTCCTGCGCGATGACATTCACGTAGAGGTCCAGTCCCATGATTCGAACTCAGCCGTCAAGAAGGCCTGGATCAAAGCGGGAGGCACCGGTCATCCCCTGGGAGGCAACCTGCCCTTCCCCAGACGAGAGGCGAAGAAGATCAGAATCAAACTCGAGGTTGATGCCAATCCACCAGCAGGATCTATCCTCGAGACACGCTACATCACCTTCCCCATCACTGTTCCCATCACTGTCCAGAATCTCGAATCTGGATTCGCGGGCAAGTCACACGCTTTGCTCTGCCGGCCCTACACCAAGGGCCGCGATTGGTACGACTTTCTCTGGTATCTCGGGAAGGGCATCGTGCCGCTGCTTCCCTTCTTGAGCAACGCCATTCAACAACAGGGACCATGGGCCGGCCAGGGTATCGACGTCACGCCCGAATGGTACGTGTCTGCCATGCGCGCCCGAATTGAGGAGATCGATTGGGTTACCGCACGTGCGGATGTGTCCAGGTTCGTTGTCCTGCGCGAGCAGAGGAGCATCGAGCAGTGGGGGCCGCACCTGTTTCTCCAGTTTCTGGAGCGGATGGTCGCGCGGTAGTCGCGCGAATCGATGATCTGTGCCAACGAAGGCCTCATCGGCCAGCAGGGGCGGAGGAGGGGTCAGACGTGCGTGCAATGGTTGGGATGAACGTCATCTCCTCATTGACCATTCCCCTGTGGCAGTGCTAAGCAGGAACGAACTGGTGCCGGATTCGGAAGGTGTGGCCCTGACGGCACCTGCGACGGGAGGGTAGCAATGGCCTGGAACGCGGATGGGGAGCCCGATGGGCGCCGGGAGATGCGCCGAGTGGCAGAGTTGAAGGGGCGGTGGGAGGTACGCTGGGTGGCGAGACCGGAGGCGCGGCAGGAAGTCCGGCGCGAGGTGCCCCGCGTGCTGCGGCAGCGCGGCGGCCTGAGCAGTTGGATTCGCAGGGGGCAGCTTGCCTTCCTGCTCACAGCTGCCTTGGGCGCATCTGTCCTGCCGGGTTTCGCATCCCCCGAAGCCAGCGCTGCGGTGGCTGACCAGGGTGGCAGGTTAGTTGCAGTGGCCGGCGGGGCTGGCGGCGCCGCGCATGCCGGCGTGAGCGACAGCGGGGCTGGTGGTGTCGCGCCTGCCGGTGTGGGCGACAGCGGGGCT
>JAGMDA010000316.1 GCA_023128935.1 Candidatus Eiseniibacteriota bacterium
GACTCCAAGACGAGTTATGCCATCGAAGGGGAGGGCGCGCCGCAGAACCGCATCCAGCGCTGGGGCCGGGCGATTGGTGAAGCAGGCAAGCATCTTCTCGACCTGGAGGAACTCCTGCGCCTGCAGCGCATCGTCATTGGCGATGCCAGATTTGTGAAGCTGGGACTCAGGCGGGAGGGGAGCTTTGTCGGCACGCATGACCGAGATACTCACATGCCCCTGCCCGATCATATCAGTGCCCGTCCTGATGATCTCAGCTCCCTGATGGCTGGGATAATCGCCTTTGCCGAAAGCCATGCCCGCGGGCTCGATGCCGTTATCGCCGCGGCCATTCTCGCCTTCGGATTCGTCTATGTTCACCCTTTCGAGGATGGCAATGGCCGGATTCATCGCTACCTAATTCACCATGTGTTGGCGCGGCGCGAATTCAATCCGCCGGGTCTGGCCTTTCCTGTTTCGGCGGCGATCCTAAGACATATTGATCGATACCGTGGAGTCTTGGAGGACTACTCGCGGCGCCTTCTTCCGGTGCTCGATTGGGAGCCGACTGTGAAAGGCAACGTACAGGTGAAGAACGACACCGCGGATTTCTATCGCTTCTTCGATGTCACCCCCCATGCCGAGTTTCTCTATGACTGCGTTCGCCAGACGATTGAAACCGACCTGCCTCTTGAAACCGGCTTCCTTCGCCGATATGACGAGTTCCGCGAGCGTGTTCAGGACATCGTCGATATGCCGGATCGGACCGTTGACTTGCTGTTCCGGTTTCTGAGGCAGAACGATGGCAGGCTCTCAAGGCTGGCCCACCAGAGGGAGTTCGCCGAGCTGATCGACGAAGAGGTCTCCCGCGTGGAGAAATTCTATGCTGAGATCTTCAGATAGCAACTCACCCGGCGGCCGGTAGATCCAGGTTTGGTCCCTCTTGGTCCCGACCTGTCCAGGGAACACTCTGGATGCCGCAAGGGTCACTGGCCTGGCCCTCGACCAAGACCACATTCCTTTGGCAAATCTTGGCGGATGGCCTGTCGCGAGGAACTGCCCGCGAGGGATTGCTCTTCTTCAGCCTCGAAGACGAACGCCTGAGATCAGCCGACATCCCCGGGGTGAGTCAGCACAACATGACAAAGCCCTGTGGTCAGGGGGTTAGACACCCTCGGCTATCCGATTATGTGCCTTGTCGAAAGACAAGAACGCCGGTTTTCTGCACCGACCGCAGTCGCTTTCCCCATGTAGGACTAGCACGTATCGAAGAGGTGCCTTCAACTACGGCCGAAAAGCCTTCTTGTCGAGGTCCTTGATGGACCTGTAGTGCTTCCGATTTCCAGTGCAAAGGGTGAGGTTGTGTTCTACGGCCGTGGCCGCAATGAGGGCGTCAGCGACACAAAGGCCCATCCCTAGACCATATTCCTCAACATAGATCGCGGCCCGGTGCCCGATGTTCTCCGAGAGAGGAATTACCTGAAAAGCCATGTCGGACAGAAACCCCTTGATATCCCTGAGTTCCTGCCGATTACGCGCTCCCTGGACGAGTTCCATGAAGCTGATCGTGGAAATCATCCGATCCTCAGCGCGGTCGATGAGGCGAGCCGCCTTCCTGTTGCCTCGGAAGACCCAAATAAGGATATCGGTGTCAAGCAGCATGGAAGCGCCCCTTCCTGAGCTTGCGGACGTAGGCTGCAACGTCTTTCATGTCTTTGCGCTTGGACCACATGCCAAAGGCAGGATGGTCCGCGACCGATCCAGCCTCCTCCTGCAAAGCCCGCTTGGGTAGCAGGATGGCCTTCTCGCGCCCTCGATAGAGGATGATAACGGGCTCATTGCGATCCAGGGCCTTAAGGACCTCGCCCATACGACGGCGGAGGTCGAGGATTGACGCTTTCATTGGCACCTCCTTACTGCACACATACTGTGTGCACATCGTGAAGGACTGTCAAGTTCCAATTCGGAGAGCTGAGGCTCGAGTTAGAATAGGGAGTGCGCTCAATTCAGTGGCTATGCTCCGCTATAGTGCGAACATCTCTTGAAGGAGTTCCAATGCTTTATGAGCAGTGTTCCGACTGATTCTCCCCAGCTGGCGGACCAGTCGTGCCTTGTCAAGAGTGCGGAGTTGATCGAGCACGATCTGACCTTCCTTGCCTTGAAAGCGACACGAAACGCGCGATGGATAGGGACGTCCCTTGGTCGTCATGGGAGCAACGATGACCGTTCTGATGTGGCGGTTCATTTCATTGGGCGAGACCACCATACAGGGACGGGTCTTCTTGATCTCGCTGCCGAGCGTAGGATCAAGGTTCACGAGATAGACCTCGAAGCGGTTTATTCCCATTCCCATTCTTCCTCGTCCCACTGAGTGGGTACCTGACGGTCACTATCCACGAGTGCGTCATCGCCGGAGGCAGCCATTTCCTTGAATGCCTTAGCCCATCCCTTTCTAGGCGGGGAAGGCTCGGGTTCTGCCGGTGCGATGATAAGCCTGTTGTTCTCAACGCTGATTTCGACTTCGTCAGCCAGGCCAGTCTGTTCGAGGAGAGGCTTGGGAATGCGGATTCCCTTAGAGTTTCCGATCCGGACGATTCTTGCTTTCATGGTGGCGACTCCTTACACAAGTGATTACATTGTATTCACGGTCAGGTTGCAAGTCAAGCATAACGCGGAACGCAACCGACTACAGGGTACTGCTGTCGGGGGATAAATACCAAAGCGCGGCAATGAACGCCAGATCAAGAAGCTCCGTGATAACCGGGGCCTTGTGGCTGGCGGCTAGGCCGGCCGGCTCTTTTCCTGCAAGCCCCGTATGCAGCTGTGCCCCGGGGCACAGCTGCAAGTCCTTATCAGATTGTGATATACAAATGCGGACAAATGCGGCCTGTGACAGGCCACGCCCGAGGAATGCACAGTGAGGCCCCTCACCCCTGCTGCGGTGAGGTGAGTTCCACGATCATCTCTCGGAACTGCGGATACTGGGTCAGGAGTTCATCACTGCGCCCATGTTCGTAGTCCGCGTACTCGAAGCCCGGAGATACGGTCGCGCCCAAGAGCGCAAAGCGCCCGCCCGGCTGGAGCCGAGCGCCCTGCCATACACCCTTTGGCACGAGGAGCTGCGGGTGCATCCCCTTCTCAAATGCGGGGCCGAGTGTGATCACACAACCCGATCCGTCCGCGTAAAGCTGCAACATATCGACCGGATCGCCTCTGTAGAAGTGGAAAACCTCATCGCTCGCCAGCCGGTGCATGGCTGAGTAACTATCGGGGGTCAGTAGGAAGTGGATCGCGGTAGCAAGGGCGCGCGGACCACCGTAGCGCGTGGGAAGCGCTCCTTGAGCAACCTGTTCATCACTCCGGTAGGTTTCGGAGAAGAAACCGCCCTCCTTTCGGTGCGGCTCAAGGTTGAGCAATGCGATGATCTCTTCAGGCGTAATCGTCCCATCTGGAATCATGATATAACCTCTGAAATCATGTCGTGAGGGTCGTAACTATGCGGCGCGCTGCTCACGCGAACAGCCGTTGCTCGACAATCTCGCACAGGATGTGTCCGGCCAGGATGTGCGCTTCCTGGATCCGCGGGGTCTCCTGCGAGTCGACGCAGAGTGCGTAGTCGGCAATCTTCGCCAACTCCCCCCCACTGCGACCGGTCATACTGAAGGTAATTAGCCCGATCCGTTTCGCTAGATGAGTGGCCTCAAGCACATTTGGTGACTTTCCGCTGGTCGAGATCGCTACCGCCACATCCCCACGTGAGCCGACGCCGGGAAGCTGCCTGGAGAACACGTACTTGAATCCGTAGTCGTTACCGATCGCTGTCAATGTGCTCGAGTTTGTGGAGAGCGAGATCGCCGGAACCGAGGGCCTGTCTAAGTAGAAGCGGCCCGAGAGTTCAGCGGCCAGGTGCTGGGCGTCGCCGGCAGAGCCGCCATTGCCGAAGAAGATCACCTTCCCACCCCCGCGAATGCAGTCGAACAGGATCTGGGCCATCATCTCAAGCAGGTCCACTTGGCCCAGAAGGCTCTCTTTAACGCGCATGCTCTCCTGGATCATCCCCTCGATGCTCTGTCTCATGGCCGAGTTCCCCATCTTTCCCGCGCCTCCCGTGCTCGCCCCCGCGCACGTCACACCCGACGCGCGTGCATCGCTTCCTACTCAGCTGAACCGCCAACCATGCTCACGGCTGGCCGGCTAAGGTCTCAATCGCTTCTACCAATGGCTCCCAGGAGTACTTGCGTTTCTCCTGGCGCACACCGGTTCGCAGGCGCTCCTCCCACTGCTCATCATAGAAACGCAAAATCGACGCGGCCAGGGCCGATGGATCGCTAGGGGGGACCACGAACCCAGTCTGCCCATCCAGTACAACCTCCGCCAGTCCGCCCACATCCGTACAGATCACAGGTGCATCCACCTGATACGCCACTTGCACAATGCCGCTCTGCGTGGCCGAGTGGTAGGGCAGGACCACAACCTCGCAGGCGGAGAAATAGGCCGCCACCTGATCCTCCGGGATGTACCCATCATCAAAGCGGACAGCGTCCCCCAGGCCCAGATCGGCAACCATACGGCGGTACTCGTCCTCGCCGGCATAGAACTCCCCCGCCACCATGAGCCGCACAGGCCGGCTGCGGCGAACCTCCGCCAGCGCCCGGAGCAGCAGATCCAGACCCTTGTACTTTCGGATGTAGCCAAAGAAGAGGATCCAAGGGCCATCTTCCATCCCCAGCCGCTGCCGGGCTTCGGCCTTGTTCAGCCGGTCACCGAAGATGTTGTAGATCGGATGCTGGACGAGCTTCCAGCTCGCGTCGGGCTTGATTCTGAGCAGATCGTCGCGTACAGACTCTGACATCACCACAAACCCATCAACGGGTCCCAGGGCATACTTCGTGAGAGGGAGATCGATCGGCGTGCGTTCATGTGGGATGATGTTGTCACAGACGAAAAGCACGCGCGCATTGCACCAGCGCTTTACAAGTCGTGATACACTTCCAAACGCAGGAGCAAAAAAGGGCATCCAGTACTTGTACAAAACGAGATCGGGCTTCTCACGCGCCGCACGCTTGGCCGTTCGCCACCAACTCAGGGGGCAGATGGAATCGAGTATCGGATCGGCCTCAAAGCGAACGATCGAAGCGGCTTCTTTCGCGGTCACAAATTGCGTCTTCCCCGGAAAAAGGAAACCGGGATACTGGCGCTTGAAGGAAAGAAAGGCGACCTCGTGCCGGGCAGAAAGCTCGCGCGCCAGGATGGCATTGAACTGCGCCAATCCGCCTCGCATTGGATAGCAGGTGCCAATATAGACGATCCTCATCGCACCCGCCACGTCTGAAGCCCACGGCTCTCGAATGCGAATCGCACAACCCGGCCACCGAGCCGCTCCATCTGGGATGCGATGGCGTGCTTTTTCTCAACGGGGCAGTAGATCAGCAGGTGCCCGCCTCCGCCGGCACCGAGAATCTTCCCGCCCAGCGCGCCCATCTCCCTGGCCTGGCCATAGAGCGAGTCGATCACCTCGTTTGTGATGGCAGCGGCCAGGTGCTTCTTCGCTTCCCAGGCGTCGTGGAGCAAGCGGCCGAAGTCATCTAGCCTGTTGCGCAGCAGGAGGTTCTTGAGTTCCATCGTCAGCTGCTTTAGCTCATCTAGTCCTTCTACCGCCTCGGCTTCCCCATGCCGGTAGCGTTCCGTTTGCGTATCCACGATGCGGGCCGAGGTGCGCGTGCCCCCTGTGAAGATCAGCAAGAGGTGGTACTCAAGCTCATTGATCGTATCCTGTGAAATCCGCAACGGGTTGACAATCGTGTGATCGGCGAAGAACTCAATGAAATTGAATCCACCGAAGGCAGCCGCGTACTGGTCCTGGCGCCCACCGCTCAGTTTTACGTCCAGGCGCTCGATCTTGAAGGTTGTCTCGGCAATCTCATAATGAGTCAGATTAGTGCCCAGCCATTCTGAAATGCCCCCCACAAGTGTTGCCACCATGGTTGAGGAAGACCCCAAACCGCTCCCCGGAGGCGCATCGCTATGGGTAAACACCTCCACCCCGGAGGGCAGGTTACCCAACAGGGCGCGGAAGTGGTTGAGGGCACCCTTGGCCAGGTCTAGTTCGCCATCGTATGGCAGACGCTCATTGGGATAGCTGCGATGCAGGCCATAGTCGAGTGACGAAATGGCGATGCGATCCTCGGCGATGGGCGAGACGCTGGCCCATGCATAGTGGTCGATGGTCGTGGAGAGAACACACCCGCCCCTCTCCTCCGGATAGGGCGAAACGTCGGTCCCGCCCCCACAGAAGCTCACGCGAAGGGGAGCCTTGGCCCGATAAACCATCTACCCTCCCTGGTGCCTGGGTGCCCGCGCGAGAGCCCACTCGGTCTGCCCGCGATCACCACCGGCGCAGCGCCACCACCCGCGCTTCGCGTCGTCGTCGCGCCTTGCCGAGCGGGCGCATCGACGCCCTCGGTGCGTCACCGCATTTATAGACCGGGACACTAAGCCAGACAATGGAGGAAAAGTATGGCCTACTCAAGCCAAAGAAGGTTGGGCGGAGGGAACTCGACCTCTGCCTGCTGCAGCCGTTCAGGAGTACCGATATCGCGGAAGAAACCGCTAGCCCGCCGGACAGGTGTCGCTTCCTTGGTGATCCAATCGGGCAGAATCTCTCGCTCCAGGCTGGATGGGCCAGGCGGAATGGCGTGCTCCAGAAACCGCCGCGTCATGCCATAGATGCCGGCATTGATCCACCCCCGACCGCTCGCGGGCTTCTCCTCAAAACCCTCAAGCCGATCCCCCTCCCCAAGCGATAGACAACCATAGTCACGGACATCCTCCACGCAAACGGCCGTGAGACAAAGCGCAGCGGATTGAGCCTTCAGACGCGTGAAGAGCCCCAGATAGTCCATCTCGCAATAGGAATCGCCATTCATGACGAGAGCCTGCGTAGCGACGTGCGGCAACGCCTGGCGCAAGGCGCCGCCTGTTCCAAGGGGCGTAGCCTCTACCAGGAAACGGATGTCCAACTCGCCCAGGCAAGCGGGAAAAGCAGCGGACGTAGGGTGGCGCAGGGCCTGCTCGAAGTCATCGGCCCGGTAGCCGGTGAGCAGGAAGATGCGCCGGAAGCCCTGCTGATGCAGGTCCGCCAAGAGGTAGGTCACGAACGGACGGCCTGCCACGGGGATCAGCGGCTTGGGCACCTCGGTAACCGCTGAGAGGCGCGTTCCCCTGCCACCCGCCAGAATCAGCACCGGGATCCGCGAGAGCTCCATCCTGTCTCCCTCGTGGATGTGAAGGGTCCGCGCCTTAGGGCCCCGATCCATAAATACGGTGGCATTCGGCCGCCGCCGCATCCTGCATGTGGCACCGCGCTAGATGTACTCCCTCAGCCGACCCATCAGATCCACGACGCGAGAGGAGTAGCCCCATTCGTTGTCATACCAGGAGATCGTCTTGAGCAGTTTCCCGCCCAGGACTTGGGTAGAGAGCGCATCGAAGATCGATGAATGCGCGTTGCCGATGACATCGCTCGAGACAATCGGTTCCTCGCAGTACTCGAGGATATCCTTGAGCGGCCCTTCCGAGGCTTGGCGCACGAGGCTATTGACGGCCTCCACGGAGACTTCCTTATCCATCTCCGTCACTAGGTCGACCGTCGAACCGTCCGGCACCGGCACCCGCATGGCCATGCCGTCAAGCTTGCCCTTGAGATTCGGGAGCACCTTGCCGACCGCCCGCGCCGCCCCGGTGGTCGTGGGAATGATGTTCTCCGCAGCCGCTCTGGACCTGCGCAGGTCCTTATGGGGCACGTCGGCCAGACGCTGGTCGTTTGTGTAGGCGTGGATGGTTGTCATGACGCCCTTGACAATCCCGAAGTTTTCATCCAGCACCTTGGCCAGCGGCGCCAAACAGTTGGTAGTACAAGAGGCGTTAGAAACGATGTGATGCTCCGCTTTGAGCACCTCATCATTGACGCCCAGGACCACGGTGGCATCGATCTCATCCTGGGAGGGAACCGTAAGGATCACCTTCTTCGCGCCTGCCTCCAGGTGCTTGGCGATCATGGCGCGCTTGCGGAAGACGCCGGTGGCCTCCACAACCAGATCAACCTTCAGCTCCTTCCACGGCAGCTGCTCGATCTCCCGGATGGCCGTCATCTTGATGTTGTGATGATTGACCTTGAAGATCCCGTCCTCCAGGCCAATCTCACCCTTGAAAATGCCCATCACTGTGTCGTACTTGAACAGATACATGAGCCCCTTGTTATCGGAGATGTCGTTGATGGCCACGACATCGATATCCTTGCGATCACTGAGGATCCTGAGCACTGTACGCCCGATCCGCCCAAACCCATTGATGGCTATGCGCATCGGTAGACCTCCTCTCTCTTCAACGCCCGGCCGGATGGTTTTCCCGCTGCTGCGGGGTTCCAACCCGTCCGCCATGACACCCGTCCACCTACCACCACTGCGCCAGCTTACGAATCAGTTCCACGACCCGAGCCGCATAGCCCCAGCCATTGTCATACCAGGTCAGGGTCTTGAGCATGTCGTTCCCTGAAACCAGGGTTGCGATTGAGTCGAAGATGGCCGAGTGGGTATTGCCAATCACATCGCTGGAAACGATCGGTTGATCTGTGTACTCAACGATGTTCTTGTACTTGCTCTGCGCAGCGCTCCAGACCAAGTTATTGACAGCCTCGGTGGTCACTTTCCGCTCCATCACCGTGACCAGATCCACCACGCTCCCATCAGGAACCGGGACATTCATGGCGATCCCGGACATCTTCCCCTTCATCTCAGGCACGATCTGCTCAACCGCCAGGGGAGACCAGGTGGATGCGGGAATGATGTTCTCGGCCGCTGCACGCGAGCGCCGCAACTCATCGTGGGGAACGTCGGCCAGGCGCTGGTCATTTGTATAGGCATGCACGGTCGTCATGAAAGCGTACTTGATACCGAACCCGTCATTGAGGATCTTGACGATCGGGGCGACTGCATTGGCCGTGCAGGACCCATTGGAGATCATCCTGTGCTCGGGACTGAGCATCTCGTCATTGACGCCCGAGACCATCATCAGATCCACTTCCTGTGGATTTTGCGGGGGCACGGTCAGCACCACTTTCTGAGCACCGCTCTCCAGGTGCTTGAGCAGCCATTCGCGCGTGCGGTATTTCCCCGTGGCCTCCACGACGATCTGCACACCGTATTGAGCCCAAGGGACCTCACCCGGCTCCCTGGCAGTCAGCATACGGATCTGCTTGCCTCCGATGTACATCGAATCGTCCGAGACCGTAAAGGGTTCTTGGAATCGTCCATGCACCGTATCGAACCGGAGCAAGTACTCCAGGCCTTTTGGATCGGCGATGTCGCTGATGACTACGATGTCAATATCTTGCATCCCCCGTAAGATGCGGAAGATGTTCCGGCCGATCCGCCCGAAGCCCATCAGGCCTACGCGGATACTCATTAGATGAACCTCCCCGTCCTCTTGGTCCCACGACCGTCCTTGAGAGCGGTTCCCAAGATGACGATAATGAGAAAGCTTGGCCTTCGATGGAGCCAGCAGCCGCTTCTTCAGCATCTGGCTGAAAACCGCTAGCGCCACCGGAGCCAGACCCGATCCCAAATAGGATCGGCTATGAGCGGAGGGATCTTAGCACCAGGATAATTGGTAGGGAAATGTTTGGTAGCAACGCACTATGATCGATTGGGACCGCATGGGCGGGCAGGTCGGATGATCGCAAAGGACGGAGGAGCCCTGATGTTGGAAAGAGCAAGGAAGCGCGAGACAAATGCGGATCCGAAGAAGAGCGCCAGGCCGCGCATTGCCCTCCCGGTTCGCTGGCTTATCGTCGGCGCCTTCTTGACCGCGGCGAGTCCCGTTTCGCCCTCAGCAGCAGACGAGACCAATTGGGGAAGCCTGCGGGAGGCAGTCGTGGATCTGGAGGTGGTCCGCCCAAGTCAGCCGGAAAGCTCTATAGCATACGGCTTTTATATGGAGGGCGTGGATGGCATCGTCGCATGCTGCGCCACAGTTAGGGGCGCCGAGCGCCTCGTGGTCATTCCTGCCAAGGGAGAGCCCTTCGAAGTGACCTCCTATGTGGCTTGCGACCCACAGTCGGACCTGATCGTCCTAAAGGCACCCAAGAGCGCGAAGGGCCTCAGCCGCAGTTCCCACTTGCTCTTCTCCCAGGGGCAGACCGGCTTCGCGATTCTCCCTCCCTCTGTGGGTGGCGAATCCATCTATAAAATGGGCTTTGTGAACATGTTCGAAGGAGCCGGCATGGGGGACATGATGGCGCTCTGGGGAAACATCTCACCCGGCCTACCTCTGGCGGACTCACTGGGCAAGGTGGTTGGTGTGATCAATGTGCTCCGGGAAGGCGGAAGGTTCGTCGCCTGCGGGATCCCCATCGACCGGGTCACCAAGCTTTTGGCTAAACCCGACCGCGGGGGGGCTCTCCTGGATCTTTCGGATGACCCGATCGCGCCTTGGATCCAGCCCGAGACCGCTGAGGGCTCCCAGATCATGGGCGCGGTCCTCTGTCGGGCCCGCAAGTTTGAAGCAGGAATCGCGCTCCTGCGCCGGGCCCTGGACAAAAACCCGCAGCTGGTCGAGGCCATGCTGGAATGGGGCATGGCCTACCAAATCCAGTCCGAGCATGTGGAGGCCGAACGCCTATACAAAGAGGCCCTGGAGATTCGTCCCAACTATCCCAAGGGCCACCTCTATCTCGGTTCCTGCTATTTCGTGCAGGGTATGTACTTAAAGGCCGAGGACGAATACGACATAGCCCTCGAACAGGACCCATCCTGGCCCGTGGTCTATGTTAACCTGGGCGGGCTTTATTTCCTCCAGCAGCGCAAGGCCTTGGCGGAAACCACGTTGCGTAGGGCTCTGGACCTGGCGCCCCTCATGGGGCTGGCGCGCTGCAATCTGGGCGTAATGTACTACGCGCAAAGGCGCATAGACGAGGCCAGGGAGCAGTATGAATTCCTCCGATCCAGGAAGAGCGGCTTCGCACCCGTTTTGGCGCGCCAAACACACTTGGACAGGCCCTAGGGCTCGCGCAAGCTCCGCCGAGGCCGGGTGTCCATAAGAGCCCGGCGCTCAGCTTGCGCCCGCAGCAGAGCGTTAGGTCAGGGTTTCTGCGGGCGATGGCTGAGATGAACCACTATCTTTCCCAAGGGCACCCAGCAGGACCCTTGGAAAGGCCATAATCGCTCAGGAAAAGCACTTGACCCCCGCCAGCTTCACATTCTATACTCATATACGAAAGTAGAGGAGCCGGAGCGTACGCAAAGAGCTTGGTCCTTTGCGGTGCCAGGACCCGTTGGTTCAGTGAGAGAGAGCAGCAGCCGTCGGGAAAGGGGTACACGCAGAGGAAAACGATCTCGCTGGCCTGTCCGGTCAAGGCGCTGATCGCCAGGGACTTCGGTCTTAGAGCGATAGGAGCTTTGCCCGGACGAGTGTTCCGGTTGCCAAGCTCGCGAGATCGATGACTCGTTTCTCTGCAACGGAATCGATTGCCTGCCCTGGATGCGTAGGCGGGGTGAAACCGTCAACCTGGCAGGTAAAAAAGGAGGAGACGCATCATGAGGAGTGTAGTGCTAGCAGTCATCGGCCTCGTGCTCACGGTCGGGATCGTCAATGCCACAGTTCCGGACCCGGACAACTGCGCAGTGGATCCGTGTGACACAATTGGCGGGCTCATCATCTACCCCGATCCAGTGATACCGGGGTTCGCCTCGTTTACCGCCAACGTCCGCAATGCGGACAACGACCCGATTCCAGATGCCTTTGTAGAGATCATCTTCGGCATGCCGGGCGACCTCTACTTGGAATGCCCGGACCTCGTGCTGACCGGAACCACTGATGTAAACGGCAATGTCACCTTCGACGTGTCGGCCGGCGGCTGCTCGGTTGGCGCGAATGCAGCCAAGATCCGCGCGAACGGCGTTGACATCCGGACCTACGAGAATGTCAAGAGCCCGGATTACGCAGGTGTCGCCGACGGCAACGTTGACCTGGATGACTTCATCCCCTTTGGCAGCGCCATGGGAGTCACGGGTGGATGCACTGACTACTTCAACGACGGCATGACGGGACTCGAGGAGTTCATCGTGTTCGGTGAGGCCTGGGGACGGACCTGCAATCCCTAGTGATCACCAGATCTAAACTTCAGCACTCACGTCAAGGCCCTGGCTCCCAAGCCGGGGCCTTGCTGGCCCTGGCCCGGTGGTGATCTCTGGAGACCAGCCATGGCAGCTAAGAAACGCATCTTGTACTTGCTGATCGCCCTGCTCATGCTTGCACCGGCCGCAGGGGCCTATGAACTTCACATTAATGTGGGAGGCCCCGGGATTGAGCTGCCTGATGGAACCATCTTCCTCGCGGATGGGGCCTACACGCCCGAGCGGGGCTACGGATGGGAGCATGGGGACAATGTATTCAACTGGCACGCCATCGGTGGCTGCTTAGAGGAGCGGATCTACCAATACTTCCACTTCAACTGCGGCATCTACCACCTTGATGTTCCCAACGATTCCTATGTGCTCACATTGCACTTCTGTGAAGCGTGGGGCCATACTATCGGCCAATTCGTAGTGGACTGGAAGATCAATGGCTCCATGGCGCTTGATGATCTGGACGTCTATGCCGTCGTATGGCGTGACTATGCCCTCGACTACCGCTTTCCGATCACCGTAACGGGTGGTGAAATCCTCTTGGACGATGTCCCCAGCATGACCTTTTCCCAACTCAGTGCCGTCTCTCTAGTCAGCCACACACCCGATA
>JAGMDA010000317.1 GCA_023128935.1 Candidatus Eiseniibacteriota bacterium
CGATACAGAACCACCCGAACCACCCACCCTCACTGAGATACTGGGGGGCTTCGAGCAGATCATCGTCAATTGGGAGCCGGTGCTCGAGGAGGATCTGGCCGGCTACATCGTCTACCGCCAGGCAGGGCCCGGAGGCCCCATTGTGGTCGTTCAGGATGAGCTCAATCTGGTGTGCCGCTACCTCGACCGGGATATCGCGCTCGAGACGACGTATACTTACTGGATTACCAGCGTGGATGTCTACGGTAACGAAAGTGGGCCGGCTGGTCCCTTCTCAGCGCAAGCGCGGGCCCATGAAACCTCCCCCTTACCGCTCTATTGGATCGAGATCGATCCGGACTCCCTGGCAGCCCTCAATTACGACCCCAACCTGGACATCTACTACTCCTGCACGGTCACCCTGATTGACTCCGTCTATGATGCTTTGCTTCGCTACCGCGGCAATGTGGCCCGCCCGCTCTTGAAGAAGTCGTACAAGATCAACCTTGGCGACAACCTCTATCAGGGTCGCAAGAAGATCAACTGCAATGCCGATATGTGCGACCCCTGTATAATGCGTGAGCCTCTCTCGATGGATCTCTTCCGGGACGCCGGTGTTCCCGCTCCCCGAACCTGGATGCGAGCACTCATTCTGAACGACGAGTATGTGGGCGCCTACTGCGATATCGAGCAGGTCGACAAGCGCTTTCTGCAGGCGCACGGCTTGGATGAGGATGCCAACATCTACAAGTGTCATGACCGGCTTGTAGTACTGGCCGATAGCTTGGATTATTACACTCACTATGAGAAGGAAACGAACGAAGAAGAGGGATGGGAGGATCTGATTGAGTTCATCGAGATCCTGAATGAGGTTCCAGACAGCGAATTCTATGAAACCTTCATCGACTTCTTCGACTTTGGAGAATACCTGCGCTACTTCGCGGTTCTCATGACAATCAATGATGGTGATGCCATCTTCAAGAACTACTTCCTCTACCATGATCTCGATGATGACCACTGGATGGTGATCCCCTGGGACAAGGACCTCTCTTGGGGACTTCGCGGGGTCTTTGCGCCCCACATCTGGTGGACTAGCCCTCTTATTCAGGGGGCTTCGACTTACACTAACATACTTGCCTACCGGGTCTTCAGCGAGCCATCATTGAAGAACCTCTATGCCTCCATATTGTACGAAATCATCACTGAGACATTCCCCCTGGACGACGTGTACGCTCGCATCGACGCCGCCCACCAGCTCGTGGAGGAAAACGGGGAAGTGGATGTCCGCAAGTGGTTCTGCGAGGAGAACGAACGCTTCCGGGCCGGCGATATTGAGATCAGGGAGTTCGCGACCGGCCGCTATGCACACATCTACGGCCATCTGGAGGCGCTCGTCTCGCCACAAGAGCTCTATATCAATGAGTTCCTGGCGGACAACGATGAAACAGTTGCCGATGAGTTCGGGGAATACGACGACTGGATTGAGATCTACAACCCGGGACCGGACTCGGTCTTCATGGGGGACTATTACCTTACAGACAATCTGCGCGACCCGATCCAGTGGGCCTTCCCCGACACCATGCTGGCACCCAATGAATGGCTCTTGGTCTGGGCCGACGAGGACACATTGCAGGGGCCCCTCCATGCCAATTTCAAGCTGAACAAAAACGGGGAACTGATTGCTCTTCATAAGAAGGAAGCGGGTGCAGATCGGGAAACGGGCGCAGGCCGGGAAACGGGTGCAGGTCGGGAAGTCGGCATCGATGACATCGACCCTGTTGATCTGGTTTTCTTCGGCGAGCAGGAGGAAGACATCTCGCGCGGCAGGATCAGCGATGGAGACTACCGGTGGACCTGCTTCGAGCTGCCGACGCCAGGGGAGATAAATGACGCTGGGCAGAGCGTGCGCGAGCAGGATAGCTGGCGCCTGGAGCCCTGCCCGCAGCTCAATGCCTCGCCGAACCCTTTCCGGCGGACAGTATCGCTCACGGTGCCGGGAATCGCGGCACCGGGGATAGTGGAGATCTTCGATCTCAGCGGACGGCTCTGCCGCAAATTGGGGCAGGATTGCCCTGGGCAACAGTGGATCTGGGACGGGGCACTCCAAAACGGGCACCCGGCCCCGGGTGGCTATTACTGGGCGAGGTTCACTCCCCTGCAGAACGGCCCCCCTCAGCAAGCAGGCGTGTGGGGACACCGGTCCGCGCCGCGGCCCGACCGGCAGCACACCGATCGGCCGACCAGGCCTGTTTTGCTCCTCCGCTGACCTCGAACCTGACCACGGTGACCCGATATATGCTTGCAAGAGCCTATATAATGAATCTATAAATGGCCCCGTCGAGGGATTCTCGAATACTCGGGTGTGTATTGTGCTCAGCATCGTCTGCCAGGAGCTTCCAGCCAGGCGGTCTGAAGTCCGCCTTCGCAGGGCGCCTCCAAGAGATAGGAACGCTAGGCCGTGACACGACGAGAACTTTCCCGATTGGTGGCCCTGGGTGAGGATAGCCGGCGCCAATTCAAGCAAGCTGCCCGCAGTGCGGATTCGCTCGCCTCCGACATGGTGGCCTTCTCAAACACCGCCGGCGGCATGGTCTTGATCGGGGTGGCCAACGACGGCTCGCTGCCAGGGCTGGCCCCTAAGGACGTCATTCGGATCAACCAGATCATCAGCAATGCCGCCACGCAGCACATGCGCAGCCCGATCTCGCCGGAGACGTGCAATGTCTCTGTCGGTGCGAAGCGGGTGGTGATCGTACTGACGATCCACGAAGGGCTCGAAAAGCCGTACTTCGACCGCAAGGGCGTCATCTGGGTCAAGGCCGGTAGCGACAAGCGGCGCATCCAGTCCAAGGAGGAACTGCGGCGGCTCTTCCAGGAAGTCGATCTGGTGCAAGCCGACGAGGTGGCCACCTCCGTCGGCATCAACGGGCTGGACCGCATGAGGTTCGGTCGTTTCTTGGAAAAGGCCTATGGCCAGCCCATGCCTGAGAACGATCGCGATCTCGTGCAATTGGTCGAGAACATGAACCTCGCTCGGCAAGGGAGGCTGAA
>JAGMDA010000318.1 GCA_023128935.1 Candidatus Eiseniibacteriota bacterium
AGACTGCCTCGTCGATGACAATGGGCGTCGTCTCACGCCGCTTGGCCAGGTAGACCCCCAGCAGGGAATCTCCCCTGATGGTGGTAAGGTCACCAATGACCCGTTCGGCCACGTCCTCAAAGGATTCCCCCTGAGGAGCGAAAATCTCTTCGAGGCGGCCCACAACAAACCGATCGCGCATTGGTACCGGGTCTGTCACTCCGCCGACGTCCATACGGAACAGCTGGGCGGCCAGGGGCGGGGATAGCTCCGCCTTGCTACTGGTGGTCCCATTCGATCCGGTCCAGGAAGCAAATGGATCCACTGCTTTCACGCGCTGGAAGGCTGATTCGGGATCCTTCACTTCCAACAGAATCTCACGGACCTTGAGCGCCAGATCCCAGCTCCCAGTCATAATGCTAAGATACTTGCGCTGTCCCGATAGACCGGCGTCTGATTGCTTCTTCTCATACCAAGCTCGCGCCTCTGCCACGCTGGGGCGGCAAGGAGGGCGAATCATTCTAATGTAGAACTGCCTGGTGTGAATCAGGTGCCGCCGCTTCTGCGCCTTCCACACCAGATCCGGATCCTCGCCATAACCTCGCTCCCAGGCCTCAAACCGTTCCAGTCTGGAGATGACTAACTCGCGCAGCAGGACCAGAACTTCATCGGGCTTCTCGAACAGGGGCCAGGTGAAAGACGGTTTGGAGAGCAGGTGATCGAGATAGAGCACAGCACTCACCGTATCGACCGTGGTGGTTGAAAGGATCCGGTTCGCCTCCTCTTCCGTAAAGGGGTTCTCTGTCCAAGGTATCTGCTGCTGGGAACTGGCCGCCGCTGTCAGCCCTGCGCCATTCGCATTCTCCCTGGACGCCGGGGTGTACGTGCGCGGAACCGACTTGGTGTCTTCATGCAGAAACTCCATGATCCAGAGAATTTCTGCCATCCGGGGTTCATAACGGTACTTCGAGAGGAGTTCTTCTTGATACCCGCGGACCAACCGGCCACCCCGCTCCCGGATCAACCGCATGCGAAAACCATCTGCTATTTCATCGAACGGCTTCATGTTCCGATTGGACGACGTCTCGATCAACTTGACCAGGTAGAAGACACCCCCAGCCTCAACGGGACCACCAACTTCACTAGGACTCAATTCCATCAGCACATTGATCACGGACTCAGGGGCATCAAAGATGGTGGCCCATCCCATGTCCCCACCATCACTCCGTCCCAGGATGCGATCGGCCACCTTGCTGAACCTCGCTCCCTCACGGATGGTCAGCAGTTTGTTCAGAGCATCCTTGCGGGTGGAGAAGTGAATGGCCGCATAATGATATGTCAGCCTGCCCTTCTCATATGCATCGCGTAAATTGTCCTCTGATATCTGCGCCGCATGACCGTAGGCGTCTGCGCGCATCTTGTGGACCATCAAAGTCTCCAGATAACTTACAGTGCGGTGCTCCAGCAGGGGCATCCAGGGAATCGAATCAGCTGCGATCTGCTCGAGCAGCGTCTTATCTACGTAGTCTTTCAGGAAACGCCTGGCCGAAAGGCTGTCAGGAGTGTAGCTGTCGCCTGCTGCCAACACTTCATCAAAGGCGCGCTGCAGCTCGACAAGTGAAATGATCCGATCGCCAACGCGCGCGACTTCAACATCAGAATCATGCCCACCATCACAACCAATAACAGTTAGGAGAAGCACCAAGGCTGCTCCCAGGCAAGCTTGTCTCATCTGCCAGATCCTCCTACTTGAGATTGCAGGATCCAAATTCTCAGTATCAGTGCACGTATCCTAACAAGCTCAACCCCCTGGCGGAACCCTAGGGTTGTGGTCTGAGAATTGGGCCTGCCTTCTATGGGTCACGGCTGCTGCCAGTCAACTTCAACCCAGCGTGGGCCTTCAGGCACCTCCCGGGAACTCCCCACCATCCCCATCATCCTGGCACCAATCCACATAGAGCTATTCTTCAGAACACAACCCAAGCTATTGACATGGGGGGATGGAATTCATAGCTTTTTCTTTTGCTATTTGCACCCGTGTTGACCCCCTAGGAAAACGTCAACTGGGCCGATCTATCAGGTAAGGAGGCCAGGAGAGGGCATGGATCACCAGCAACCCGAGAAGGAGTCAATCACCGCATTCTTTCCCGCCTACAATGATTGGGGAACGATTGCGAGTATGGTGGTCCTGACCAGCCGGGTCCTCGCGCAGCTAACTGACGACTTCGAGGTGATTGTGGTCAACGATGCCAGCCCTGATCACTTGCAGGATATCCTCGAAGAACTCTCCCGCCGCTATCCCCGATTCCGGTACATCACCCATCAAGAGAACCGGGGCTACGGGGGCGCCCTGAAGAGCGGTTTTGCGGCAGCAACGAAAAAATGGGTTTTCTATACCGACGGTGATGCGCAATACGACGTCCGCGAACTCAACCTTCTCTGGGAAAAGCGCTACGGAGTCGATGTTGTCAATGGCTACAAGATGCAGCGCAGCGATCCCTGGTACCGAGTAGTAGTTGGGAGGTTCTACCATCACTTTGTCAGGAATCTTTTCCGGATCCCGGTCCGGGACGTGGACTGCGATTTCCGGCTCATCCGGCGCGATGTCTTCGACCGGGTTCAATTGACAGAGGACTCAGGACTCATCTGCGTCGAGATGATGGCAAAAATAGCGCTGGCCAGGTGCCGGATCGCCCAAGTCCCCGTCCACCACTACCACCGGATGCATGGGAAGTCGCAGTTCTTCAATATCCGACGGGTCCTGCGGGTTTTCATCAACATGTCAGGGCTCTGGTGGCGCCTATTCATCAAGAGGGAGCCCATCGGTCCCGGACCCGCCGCCGGCGCGAAACCGTCGGGATCCGGCTGATAGGAGCAGTCGCATGATCGAGCAGCGAGAGAATGCATATCGGGGCTGCCGTGCCATGGTCACTGGGGGTTTGGGGTTCATCGGTAGCAACCTGGCCCGCAGTCTGGTGCATCTGGAGGCTCAGGTCACGATCGTCGATTCACTGGTCCCCGGCTGCGGAGCGAACCGGTGGAACATCCATGACATCCGTTCCCAGGTGGACTTGCAGGAGGTCGATCTTCAAGACAGTGAGGCCATGTCGCGCCTTGTGCGCGGACAGGACTGCATTTTCAACCTCGCCGGTCAAGTCAGCCACATCGACAGCATGACCAAACCGCTCGAGGACCTCGAGATCAACTGCCGCAGCCACCTGTCGCTGCTGGAGGTCTGCCGCAGGGAAAACCCAACTGCCCGGATCATCTATGCCGGAACCCGCCAGCAATATGGTCGCCCCCTCCGCCTTCCCGTGGACGAGAACCACCCCAACAATCCAATGGATGTCAACGGAATCAACAAGATGGCGGCCGAGTGGTACCACCGGCTCTATCATGAGGTCTATGGCCTGCAAACCTGCAGCCTGCGGCTAACGAACACCTTTGGCCCCGGTATCCTGATCAAACACTCGCGCCAGGGGTTCATCTCCGTCTTCATCCGCCGGGTGCTGGATGACGAAACGATCCAAGTCTTCGGAGACGGCAGCCAGCTACGCGATTTCAACTATGTCTCCGATGTGGTCAGCGCGTTTCTCATGGCAGGCGACGGTCGGGAGCTGGGCGGCGAGACCTACAACCTGGGTTCAACCGAAGTCCTTTCCGTATTGCAGATCGCAGAGATGATGGTCCGCATTGGCGGCCGTGGCCGCATTGAGGTCGTGCCGTTTCCCGACGAGCGAAAACGCATCGACATAGGCAGTTACTACGGAAACTTTGAGAAGATACGCAAGGAGTTCGGCTGGGAGCCCAAGGTTAGCGTGGAGGAGGGCATCCGCCACACGCTCACTTTCTTCCAGAAGTACGGGGAGCACTATCTGTGATGAGACCTATGCCGGTCTTCGATGTGTGCGCGCACGATCGGGAGATCGCGGAGCAGATCGAGCATGCGATCATGCGTGTCGTCCGCTCTGGATGGTTCATCTTGGGCCGGGAAGTGGAGCGCTTTGAGGAAACCTTTGCCGACTACTTGGGCGGAGGCTTCGTCGTGGGCGTCGGATCGGGCACCGATGCCATACAGGTCGCACTGATCGTGACCGGCATCGGTCCAGGAGACACAGTCATCACCGTCCCCAACACCGCGGTTCCGACTGTGAGCGCGATCACCGCAGTCGGCGCTCAGCCGATCTTCGTGGACGTGGACCCGGCCACCGCGCTGATTCAGCCTGAACGCATTGAGGAAGCCATAAAGCCGGACACCCGCGCCATCCTGCCCGTTCATCTTTACGGACGCGCGGCTCCAATGGATCAGATCCTGGAGATTGCCGGCAAACACGGGCTCGCCGTCATCGAGGATGCCGCCCAAGCCCATGGTGCCTACTGGCGCGATCGGAAGGTCGGCACATGGGGTGACCTGGGATGCTTCAGCTTCTACCCGAGCAAGAACCTGGGTGCCTATGGCGATGGTGGAGCCATCTGGACAGCCGAGGCCGAGGTCGCGCAGCGGCTCAGGCAGTTGCGCAACTATGGGCAGGCCGACCGGTACAGGCACGTGACAATCGGCATCAACAGCCGTCTTGACGAGATCCAGGCCGCTATTCTCGCCACAAAACTCCCGCACCTGGAGATGTGGACACAGAAGCGGCGCACTCTGGCCGAGACGATGAGGCAACGCTTGAGCGACCTTCCTCTGACACTCCCCGCCCGGGCAGACGGCGAAACCCATGTCCATCATCTGTTCGTGGTCCGTGTCAACAATCGCGACCGTGTCCGCAGGGCCATGGAGGAGCGTGGCATTCGAACCCAAGTGCACTACCCAATACCCATCCACCTTCAGGAGGCATACCGCTACCTGGGCTATCGGGCAGGAGCCTTCCCGCAGGCGGAGGCCTGGTGCCTGGAGACCTTGAGTCTTCCCTTCTCACCGGCCATGAGCGAGAATGATCTGTCTCTGGTCACAGATGCGTTGGCCGAGGCGGTGGTTCCATGACGCGACAGATGCCGAGCTGTCCCCCATGGAACCCGGCTCGGGGCACCTTCCGGGAGAAATCGATGTCGAATCCGCTCATCCTGGTGTTCATTGCCGTGTGCTTCTCGGTCACAGGCGAATTCCTCCTGAAGGCGGGGATGAACCGGGTTGGAGTGTTTTCCCTGATCTCCATCGGAGCGGCGTTCCCACGGATGATCACGACCTGGCAGCTGTGGGCGGGATTTGGACTCATCGGCATCGGGGCGTTCTTCTGGCTGTCGGCAATCTCGCGCGCGGATCTGAGCTGGGCCTATCCCCTACTTGCCGTCGGCTACATCCTAACGCTCCTTTTTGCGCCACTCGTATTGCGGGAACACATCCCGCTCATCAGGTGGATGGGAACGATACTCATCGTGATCGGGATCTACCTGATCTCACGCTCCTAGACCCAACGGCCGGAACCCATGGAGCCTCAAGAGTACGCTCAGATGTTCGCGCTAGAGCAGCGTCACTGGTGGTACCGGGCGCTGCGACGGCAGATCCTCCACGCCCTGACGGACTTCCCGATATTGTCTATGCAGGGAGTTGCGCAGGGTGCAGGCCGTGGTGTCCGCTGCCCAGATGCAGACCGCGGCGTCGGGGGGCCGCATGCAGACCGCGGTGTCCGCTGCCTGGACGCGGGATGTGGAACCGGCATGAATCTGACAACGCTCAACGAACGCTTCCAGGTCTTCGGACTGGATATCAGCCATTTGGCTCTCTCTCTGGCAGCGAAGCGAGGGCTGCCACACCTGGCGCAGGGCTCAGTGGAAGCAATTCCCTTTGAAAGCGCCACGATGGATCTGATCATCTCCGCGGATGTTCTCTACCACAGGGGCGTCAGTGACGACCTAGGCGCACTCCGGGAAATGGCACGCTGTCTCCGGCCGGGCGGCCTGATCGTGCTCAATCTGCCCGCCTTCTCCTGGCTCCGCTCAAGACATGATGATGTGATCCACACCGCCCGCCGGTATACGAGGACCGAGGTGGAACGGAAGCTGCGGCGCGCTGGACTCGAGCCTCTGCGCGTACGCTACTGGAACTGGCTGCTCTTTCTTCCGCTCGCGCTCATTCGAATATTGCGGCGCATGTCCCCTTCTGCACGAGCTGAGCGGTGCACGGAAACCCTGCGCGGTCAGGCGCCAATCCCGGGCGGAGCACGCTCCGATCTGGTGGCGCTGCCCGCGTGGATCAATCGCGCCATGGACGGCCTACTGGCCTTAGAGGCGCACCTGATGGCCCTGCCAATCCCGGCCGGGCTTTCGATCATAGCGGTAGCGCGCAAGGGTGAAAAACTCAGCGCCATAGGAGACGGAGGATCGGCCAGAAAACGGAGCAACCCGGCACGGGTCATAAGGGTTGAAGACATGCGTGCCGGAAAAGGCGCTGGAAGAGAATGAGGGGCTAAGGGGTGCAGGCGGGCGCTGACAGGAAGACTACGGGCTGTCTTTTGGCAGGAGCAGTAGTTCTCGTGATGGCCGGGTTCTTGCGCCTGATCTCCCTGGGCAGGGAAGGGCTTTGGTGTGATGAGGCCTACACAGCGTTGATGGTCCAGCTACCACTCCCAGAGATGATCCAATCCCTGATGCGCTACGACGACGCTCCCCCGCTCTTCTATATGCTCCAGAAGCTGGTGGTCTCATGCGGGGGTTGCTCGGAAACCGCGCTGCGCCTGGTTCCCGCCCTCTCCGGAATCGTCGCCGTCTTCCTGCTCCTTATACGATGGTGCAAAGAGGAGCGGGGACAATACTGCTGGGCGGCGATCTTCCTGGCAACGACCACTTACGGTGTATTCTATGCTCGCCAAGCACGTTCCTATGGCCTGTTGATCCTTCTGGCCCTGCTGTTCATCCTGAGCGCGAAGGACCTGCTACTCAAGAATCGCCGAGGGTGGGCCGGCCCGCTCCTTGCTATGACTGGTATGCTCCTGTGCATGACTCATCACCTGGGAGTGGTCCTCATTCTGACAAGCTTCCTGCTCTGGCCCTTGAGGAAAACCCGGGGCCTAACCCTGGCAAGTTGGGCCCTGTGGCACCTCCTGCCCCTCGCCGTCTGGGCAACATGGTGGGCCGTGTCGAGTTCCCAGCTGCAGACGCACGCGGAGCTGAATACGTGGATGGGCGAATTCTGGAAAGGGCACCACCTGGCCGCAGCTCCCGCGCTCTCCCTCGGGGCGTTCCTGCCGGCCGTGCTCCCAGCCTCGTTGCGCGCGGTGGCACTGGCATCTCCTGGAGAGATCTCTCCGTTCTGGCACATCCTCTCCGCGCTCCTCGGGGCGGGGTGCCTGCTCGCAGCGCTAGTGCCCCGGCTGCCAAGTGCCCTGCCGCGCGAGAGCGGGCGGGAGATTGCGATTGAGGCAACTTTCCTGGTGATTCCACTCGTTGCGCTCGCGGCAGTCTCGCTCATTCTGACGCCTGTTTATGTTTTGGGCCGCACGGACGCGATCGCCTACCCGGCCTTCGTCCTCCTAATCGGACGCGGCCTGACGAAGCTGCCGCGCGCTGCCGCAACTGGCATCTTGATCTTCTGGATAGCCCTGTCCATTGCCTCCCTGTCACCAAGCTATGGATTGGGCAGCCCCGGCCGGGCGAAGGGGGCCGACCGCCACCTGGCTGAGGTTCTCGGCAAGGAGGGACTTGCGCCGGACGATTGGGTGATCCACTCTTCGCTGACGGCGCCTTCGGTGGAGTACTACCTTCGACGCAACGGTGTGCACCATCAGTCAGCTTGGTTCCCTGAGGTGGCAGGAACCAACCCCGCAGGCGTCGTCCCCACGCCCTTGGACTCCCTGCAAACCTACCTGGACCAAGCTAGGGCATTGAGGCAGGTGCTCGAGTCTGCCCTGCCGCAAGATGGATCGGTCTGGATCCTGGGGCTTCGTGGGCAGCGTACCCAGCCGGGAAAAGATCACCGAACGGACATCACGAGACCGCTCTCAGCCCAAGAAATCGGATACCCGATGAGCCTCCTGGTCTACACGTTGGTGGGCATGGAACCTATCACGCCTGTCCTCTCCTATCGCCAGGACTGGGTGGGTGGGGAACGCATACTCCTGCGCATCCCGCGCAACCGATGGGTGCCTGAGGATTAACCATAATGGGCGCATCAGCGAAAGAGCCAGGCGCATCCCGTCGGTCCCTGGGCGCGAAACTCCAGCGGGCGGCGCCCTGGGTGCTTCTCCTGTTGGCTGCGCTCCTGCCCTATTTGAATGCACTCCAATGCGATTTTGTCTACGACGACCTGGGCCAGATCCTAGAGAACCCCTATGTGGCCAAGGACACGGCCTGGTGGCATTCCCTGACCCGGCCCTTCTGGCCCCCACCCCACCAGGCGGGCCTCTACCGGCCCTTCACATCCTTGACCTACCGCCTGCAGCAGGGGTTGTCCGACAATGACCCCGGCTGCTTTCACGGACTCAACGTGCTGCTCCACCTGGCCGTCACATGCTTGGTCTTCGCGGTCTTGCGCCGCCTCATGGGCAGCCG
>JAGMDA010000319.1 GCA_023128935.1 Candidatus Eiseniibacteriota bacterium
AATCCTAGGCCATCGGACTCGACTTGACAGGTGTATAGCAAAATCCCACGCTATATGACTCAACCCAACGGCCGTATGGCACAACCCCAGGCAGACCAAACCCAATCTAAAATGTTGTATTTATCCCTCTTCTGGGGCTACAATGATGTTAGCAAGAGCTGAGGAACTCCCAGTAGTGGGAGTAGAAAGGAGGTGGGCCGGGCCAAAGAGATAAATTGGGATTGCATGAAAGCATCCAGACTTAGAGAGACGGACTCCAAGGATTCGGGTTTGGCATCAGCGAAGACCGTTTCATAGCATCTTTGGGACGATCGTCGGGCAAGCCAGACGAGTAGATGGCAACAGGGCGGCCCTACCATGGAATTGATTAGGGCAGCCTTTGATCCAGGAGGACAGTGACATGACGAGGTTTCTCGGAATTGTGGCGTTGTTGGTATGCGTTTGCACCGGTGCATACGCCAACGACGCGGACTACTCGAATTCCCGCCCGCCGGAGATCACACCCGTTGAAGGGGATTTCCCGATCCTGTTTGAGATTCCCTTGGATATGAACATCCAGTGCGTCGGCGTCGGCTTTGACGGCGAGTACTTCTGGGTGTCAGCCGGTGACTACCTGGGCGAATGCATGTTCTACATCTTCGATGAGTATGGCAACATGATCGATGAAGTCCCACAGGGCGGCGGCGCAACCGGATGGGGCCACCGTGATCTGGCGTTCGACGGCACGTACATCGTCGGCAGCTTCAGCCCCGATATCAATTGCTTCGAGCACTGGACCGTCTTATCCGGATTCTTCATCGGGCCCCTAGACCCGAACCGGGCGATGGCCTTTGACGGCACATACTACTACACCGGGGGCTACGATCAGAATCTCAAGAAGCTGACCTGGGACGGTAACTTCGGCAGCGTGGCCTTCGTCGAGGATCTGGGTGGTCCCTGGCAGGGAACCTATGGTCTGGCCTTTGACTGTGCGAATGATTGCCTGTGGATGACCATCTCGCTGGCGAGCGAACCGGGCTGGCTTCACCAGGTGACGACCAGCGGCTTTCTCCTGAATACCTACAGCCTCTTGCCGGAGTACGGTAGGCAGGCCGGCTGCACGATGGCCGACACGCGCTTCGGGCACATCCTCGTGGTCGTACAGCAGTCGGATCCCGACATGTTGACCTTCTATGACGTGGCCTCAAATCCCAGCCCCACAAATGAAGGGTCCTGGGGATCAATGAAGGCCATGTTCCGGTAGTATGGGTGTGGGCAAGCAGGGTCTAAGGCCCCGCTGCCCCGCGCGTTTTCAGAACGGATGAGTGAGGGAAGGCGGCGCAAGCTGCTTTCCCTCTTCGTTTAGCTGGCAGCGCTGTGGGCCGCGAATCTGTACGCACGCACTTTCTTGCGTTTCCGCGCAACTCGCCAAGTGGCTGAATCCAGCCTACAAGCGCTGGTGAGCAACCTTGCTGCAAAAGCGGCTCCGACTGCACGAGCGTAAATGTGCTTTACGGCAGCACATGTGAGGCAATGTCAAATCTCGTGTGTCAGGTCCAAAGAGCTACTGGTTCCGCAAGTGACCGAATCCATTGATCACTTGGGGGATTCGGAGGTATAATTACAGAGGTATAATTACAGTTGAATGTGGGGTTTTTGAGCAGTATGGGATTCTGGGCCCACCATCCGGGAAAGATCAATGAACCCTGCCCGCTGCACAGCATGTACGCAATGGGATTGTTGGACTGTCTGGGTGTGCTTGTTCCTATTAGTCCTGCTTCCCAGCCGCACCCCTGGAGCCGACCTTGTCTGGACCGATGATGACTGGTCTGGCAGCAACTACGCATCGACCGATGGCATAGACGCCGAAGTTCACCCAGGCCTGCTTGTACTTGAGAGCGAACTTGACGACATCCGACTAGTGGGCAGTCCCACAGAGTTTCAAGGGATCTATTCGCTGGCTACCTACCACGACACATTGTTCCTCGCAGCCAGCGACTATCCGTACATGTATGAAGGCGCTGATGTACTGACCTACGATTACATGACTGATGCGTTTGCCTTGGCCTATCAGCCTTATGAGTCAGGGCTACATGCTATCAAAGTGTTCGGTGACACCCTCTATATTCCGGGCCCCGATTCAATGGATCCGTGGGTGGAAGGAGGGAGTATTTACACCTACGACGGACATGCATGGATAGAGAAGGATAACCTTCCCAGAGCCGTGCATGTCTGCGACGTCGAGGTGATGAACGATATGATCTTTGTCACAACTGGGCAACTGTGTGCCGATGGCTATGTCTTGGTAAGCCATGATTGGGGAGACAGCTTTACGGTTGTGTTCACATTGGAGGCGAACCACCCCGGTGGCTGGCGGCGGTTATATGGCGCCGGGCAACACGGGGGCCGTGTGTATTTCCAGCCCGATGGCCAGGAGCCGCAAAGCAACGTAGTCTATGCGACCACAGATGGAACCGAGTGGGACACGCTTTCAGTTCCGAACATGCCGGTGGAAAAGCAAGCGATGTTCACCGCATGGGGAGACTCCCTCCTGATGACGATTGGGAACCGGCTCTACATCTATGATGGGGGGGAGGAATGGCACCAGTACTGCCTCCCCTTCCAAGGCTGGCGATGGTGCCGCGGCATTCACATATACAAGGGGGATCTCTACGGCGGCGGGGATGACTGCCGGATCCACAGGTGGTTGCAGGGTTCGCAATGGGAGCTTGTGGCAGAGATGGGCGTGGATCCAGACCTGGAGGAGATCGAATCGATGGCGACCTACTACGGCCGCCTCTACATCTCGACCTCGCGTCCGTACGGGACAGGTGTCTATGGCCGACTCTTCGTCACCGCTTCCGTCCCCGATGGCCGGCTGGTTTCCCAAGTGCACGACTTCGGGACACCGACGATGGATGGCGCCCTGTTCTGGGATGACTTTCGTCCTGGACCGGAGAACACGACGCGGTTTCAGGTCCGTTCGGGGGAAACGCTAGAGGATCTGCTGGAGAACCTGCTTGTCGGTCCGGACGGAAGCACAACTACGTTCTTCGAAACCTCCGGTATCCCGCTGGACCCGGTTCACAGAGGACACCGGTACTTCCAGTACGCAGCAGACATGCTGTGCCCAGATGGGATGCGGGTGCCGTTGATCGAGAGCGTGACACTGGAGGTGGATTCTCTCGATCTGTCAGCAATCGGCGAGAAAGAGGATCTTGCGCGACGGCAGTTGCCCGCAGGGGAGGGGTCGGTGGACATGGGGCCATGGCTGCATCTTCAGCGCCCATGCCCAAACCCGGCGCGGGACAATGTTGATCTACGGGTCTCGCTTGAGGGCGCCGGATCCAGATTCTCTCTTCAACAGGATCCTTCTGCTGCTTGCCAGGTGCGCGTGACGGATCTTCTGGGCCGAGTCCTCCGCAGTCAGGAGCTGTCTCTGTCAGAAGCTGGAACTGTCTGCTGGCGTTGGGATCTGCGGGATGAAGCAGGCAATCCGGTTCCAACCGGCGTGTACTATGCTACAATCGTGGCCCCCGGTAGAACGAGCGCGCCTGCGCAGCGGATGCTGGTCTTGCGATAGGCGCGTGGGAGGCTTGATGGTGCATGGAAGGCGTGATGGCGCATGGGAGGCTTGATTATGAGGACAAGGAAAAACCTGCAAGCTCTGTTTGTGCTAGCCACCCTCGGGATTCTGCTGCATGCGCCTGGGGCAGCCAACGCGCTTGAGCCGGAGTGGACCTTCAGCACGGGTGCGCCGATGCTTTCCTCCCCGCAGTTCGCCGATGTGGATGGCGACGGCGCCCTTGAGGTCATCCTAACAACCTACGGGACAGGGGGCGCCGTCTATTCCTCGGGCTGGATCCATGTGCTCGATACAAGCGGCGAAGCGCTCCCCGGCTGGCCGTTCTACTCTAGCTATGCGTGCTTCTCGGCCAATGCGTGTGTGGGGGATGTCGATGGTGAACCGGGCGTAGAGATTCTGGCCGGGGATTGGTCCCGCCTGCACCTCCTCAGCCCCGACGGCAACGAGTTGCCCGGATGGCCGCGGCCGATCGGCATCAACTACACTCCAGCCCTGGCCGACATGGACGGAGACGGGGATCTGGAGATCATTGTCGGCGACGGTAGTGTGCTATACGCGCTGCACGCCGACGGGACCATGATGCCAGGCTGGCCAGTTGTGGCTCCCGACCCGCTTGGGCCGCCTGCCGTGGGAGATCTGGATGGGGACGGGGAAGTGGAAGTCATTGCCGGGACCCTCCAAGGGCCCGTGGGCCCCGAACCCTTCGAGGTGTACGTGTGGGAGTTGGACGGATCAGTGAAGCCGGGGTTCCCCAAGTCCACTTCAGGGGTGTGCAAGGGCGCGCCGGCTGTGGGTGACATCGACGGGGATGGAGTCTATGAGATCGTGATTCCCGCCTACGACGAGTCAAACAAC
>JAGMDA010000032.1 GCA_023128935.1 Candidatus Eiseniibacteriota bacterium
AGCTCTGGCATGATAAGAAGTTAGATGGACGGCTGCTCAAGCAGGTTCTCGAGTGATCGCGAATACTCTCGAGTGATCGGAGGTAAGGCAACACTGAGGAAAAGGCAACATTGTGGTCAGGCAACATCGAGATTAGGCAACATTGGGAACAGGCAACATTGGGAACAGGTAGCATCGGGAACAGGTAGCATCGGGAACCAGGCAACATGGGAGGCGAGGCCTGCGGGGGACTCTCTGCGATGATATCCCACCTTCCTCTTGTACATATGACTTGTGATTCGCAACTGTCTTGCTGGTTTTCAGTAGTTCTTTGGAAGCGGTTCTGGGGAAGGAAACCAAGCCGGACCGCGCTCGTCAGGCAGTGTCTTCAGCCACACGACATCTTGAAGAGCCCTTTTGGGATTGAAGGCGCGATTGGCAGCATTCTATAGTCTCTCCTTTGATCTTGCGCATCGGGCGGCTTTGAGTCCGCAAAGATGGCCCTCGGCTCTCGCGCGTGAGACAACCCAGATGCAGAGGATGAAACCCTATGCCCTTTCCAGGGAAGCGTACACACTGGCCTCATCCGCCCCTGCGGATCGGCTTCCATCGGCACGTGGCGGTATCTGCGGCGCCGGGCACGACTCTACTGTTCTGTGCGCTCATCGCCCTCGCGTTTCCCTCGTGGGTTCTTGGACAGAGGGACGTGGTGCCTGCCGTAGGTCTGGACGTTGGGTTTGATACGCGCGTGCGGGAGGTGACGCTGCACAACCTGTTGGATTTCAACGACGACAGCGGGCCGGCTGTGTCGGGATTATTGAAGGCCTCGGATACCCATTTCTTCCGTGTGCGGCACAGGGTCTCGGCGAGCTTGAAGTTCCGAGCGGGTTTCGATCTCTACTCGCGCTTCACGACTGAGTGGCGCAAGTACTTGGATCCCTATGAGAGCCCGACTAAGATGGAGATAATCCTAGATCATCTGTACCTGGATGTGCCCGAGTTCTTCCATCTGCCGCTGTCCCTGCGCGTGGGGCGTCAGGATATCATCCGTGGCGAGGGGTTCATGCTCCTTGACGGCGGCCCTCGCGACGGATCCCGCAGCATCTATCAAAATGCCATTGTACTAGGCATCCAGGGCGCTGCCTTTGGCTTGAAGGATGCCACGATCGATCTGTTTGCGATCCGGAATCTCGCGCATGATCCATTCATCGTGGCTAATGACCTGAGTGAGGATGGCATCAACAACCGGATTGTCGAGAAGGATGAAACGGCTTTCGGGGTCTACGTGACGAATCCCGAATTCGGTCAGCAGAACGAGATCTACTACTTCTACAAGGAGGAGGAACCTGACAGCGATCCCTATCCGGACACCCGGCTCCACACCCGGCTCCACACCATCGGCATGCGGCTATCCGGCGATCTGCCCTGGGCGCTGAAGTATGCTGCGGAGGCTGCCTGGCAGACCGGATCGCAGACCGAATGGCAGCCCGATTCCCTTACTGAGGAAAAGATCAGCGATCACAATTCCTACGGAATATATGCTTGGGTTTCTCGCTCCTTTATCGCACCTCTTCAGCCCACTCTGAAAATCGGCGGGATTCACCTCTCTGGAGACGATGCCCATACCGAAGAATGCGAAGACTGGAATCCTCTCTTCTCACGCTGGCCCAAATGGAGCGAACTCTACATCTACACGCTGATCCCTGAGTACGGCAGGGTTGCCTACTGGTCGAATCTCACTTCACTAAATGCACAGGTTGCGCTGCGGCTTACAAAGAGGGCGAAGTTCTCCTACACGTTTCACAAACTGGGGGCAGTCCATCCGGCAACCCCCGCTCTACTTGACGATTTCTACGGAGAGGGCACAGATCGGGGCGAGCTTCACGAGTGGAAGCTCAGTGCCGAGTTCGGTACAAGGGCCTCTTGCCATTTCCTCATAGAGCGGTTTGTTGCAGGCGACTTCTATGAGAATCCGCTGGGGGATGATGGAGAGCCCATAGGCAAGGATGATGCCTACTTCTTTCGCTGGGAGTTGATGGTCAAATGGTAGCCCCGGCTGCCAAGCAACACGGGCAGTTGGTCAGGCAGAGTCGCGCAGATGGAGAGCGGTGATTAGTACATAGAGAGCGGTGATTAGTACATAGAACAACGGGGGAGAATGCGGTGAAGAAGTTCTGGAATGAGAAATTCGAAACGATGCCACCTGAGAAGATGCGGAAGCATCAGTTGACATGTCTGAAAGAGACGCTGGAGCGCGTGAATGAGAAGATCCCCTTCTACCGAGATGTCTTTGAAAAGAGTGGTGTAAAGCCTGCGGATCTGAAATCGCTGGACGACATCAGCAAGTTTCCCTTCACTGTCAAGAATGATCTGCGCGACAACTACCCATTTGGCCTTTGCACAGTGCCCATGTCTGAACTTGTGCGGATCCACGCCTCGTCGGGGACCACGGGAAAACCGATCACAGGGCCCTATACAGCAGATGACATGCAGCAGTGGGGCGAGTGTATGGCGCGGGCCATGTGGGCTCAGACGGTGAGGCCCGATGACATCGCTCAGAACGCCTACGGCATGGGACTCTTCACAGGCGGTCTGGGGTTCCTGCTTGGGTTCGAGCGTGTCGGATGCGCCGTGGTTCCCTCCGGTTCAGGCCAGACCGAGAAGCAGATTCTTCTCATGGAGGACTTCGGAACGACGGTCATCGGATGCACTCCAACCTATGCCCTGACAATCGCAGAGCGCGCATCGCAGCTAGGCAAGGACCTCCCAAACTTCCCACTGCGCGCGGGTCTCTTCGGAGCGGAACCTTGGTCGTTGGAGATGAAACAGAAGATCGAATCACGGATGGGGATTGCGGCTCACGAGCACTATGGACTGACTGAACTCATGGGCCCGGGAGTGGGCTTTACCTGCGAGGCAGGGACGCTCCATCTGAACGAAGACCACGTCCTGGCCGAAGTGATCGATCCGGAAACGGAAGAACCTCTCCCGCTGGGAGAGAAGGGCGAGTTGGTCTTCACATCGCTTCAGCGCCAGGCCATGCCCATGATCCGCTATCGCACGCGAGACATCACGCGGCTCAAGCGTATCACATGCGCCTGCGGGCGGGAATTCCTCAGTATGGAGAAAGTAACTGGGCGCTCTGATGATATGATGATAGTCAGCGGTGTAAACGTCTTCCCCTCGCAGATCGAAAGTGTCCTGATGGAGTTCGAGGAGATAGAACCACAGTACGTGATCCACCTGTTCAAGAAGGGTTACCTTGATGCCATCAGCGTGGATACGGAAGCCCGGGCGGAGTACTACGAGAAGGGCCAGGGGTTCCTCGATCAGCTTGCATCGCGAGTGAGCGCGAAAATTCAATCGGTGGTGGGCATAAAGGTGCCGGTGAAGATTGTAGCGTCAAAGGAGATCCCCCGCAGTGTGGGCAAGGCCCGCAGGATCCTCGATGAGCGGGAGGAGAGCAAGTAGTACAGCGGCTGGACTGATTTTAGCGCTGTGAGTGCTAATGTACGTGGCGACAACGTGCTGATATGCTTGGCGCTTTGAGTGTTCATTTACATGGCGTGCTACGTGCAGATCTACTTGGCGCTGCGGAAGGTATTATGCCTAACCGAGCAGGATATTTACGTCTACCGGTTTTGCGCCTTGGCCGTCCTCGTAAACCGAACGGGCCGCAGGAGAATCTCGAGGTCGCTGGAGGTGGTGCGATGCGTCTCGAGTTCCGCGGGGTACTCTCCCTCCTTCCCGAAGATGAAGGCCTGGTCCTTGTACACGAATCCTAGCCGCTTGGCCTCCTCTATCAACAAGGGCCGGAACTCGGGGTGAGCGATTGCGATCAGATCCATCGCCCGCTCACGGATGTTCTTGCCGTGGATGAAAGCGATTCCATACTCGGTCACGACGTAGCGGTCATATTTTGCTGTTGAGCGATAACGAGGGGATCGTTCGTGTACTGTGCCGCAAGTGCTTGGGGTTACTGGAGTGGTGGGTACAAATGCCAGGATCGCGGGTGCACAGTTGACCCTGCCCCGGCTATGAGTCAGCATCGGGTGTAAGGCGACAGGCGCAATCCTTCACCCGCAGACAGGCGTGCGCAGAGGAGATCCGGCGGAAAGGCAACCAACAGGGCCAGAAGATGTCCACACGTGCCCTACCAGCTCACCCGCGCATCACGGATGATCCAGAGGTCTGCCAGGCCTATGCGGCCGATGTTTCCGGTCTGTCGCGTACACCGGAGGCTGTGGCGCGGCCGGAGAGTGAGCAGGAAGTGAGCGATATCCTGCGCCTTTGCTCGGACCGGGGGATGGGGGTCACGCCCCAGGGTCTCCGCTCCAGCACAACCGGGGCATCGGTTCCTGCACGGGGGATCGCGCTTTCCCTCGAGCGGATGAACCGGGTCCTCGAGATTGATCCTGAGCGCCAGATCGCCGTGGCCGAGCCCGGGGTGGTGACTGCGGAGTTCAAGCGGCGCGTGGGCGAGGCAGGTCTCTTCTTCCCGCCCGATCCAACGAGCGAGGAAGAATGCACCCTGGGCGGCAATGTGGCCTGCAACGCGAGCGGATCTCGCACGTATCGCTATGGCCCGACGCGTGACTATGTCCGCGCGCTACGCGTCGTCATGGCCGACGGAACGGCAATCGATGTACGCCGTATAGGAGCGAACAAGAACGCGGCCGGCTACTTCGGTTTTCAGAATCCGATCGACTTGTGGATCGGCAGCGAGGGGACCCTGGGCGTTGTGACGCAGGTGGAGCTGGATCTCCGACCGCATCCGCCGGGCTCTTTTGGCGCCCTGGCGTTCTTTTCAGATTGGCGCCAGGCGATTCGGTTCGTGATGGCGGCTGACGCCTCGCGCCGGCGGGGGGAGTTGGAGCCGCGTTGCCTGGAATTCTTCGACCGCCACGCGCTCGAGATCATCCGGCCCGAGGCAGGGGGACTGCGCATAGCGGATGGGGCCGGGGCAGCGATCTTCTTTGAGGAGGAGGTGGCACCTGAAGATGCCGCGGGCGCGATGGAGCGTTGGCATCGGGCAATTGAGGCAGCAGGGGGTCTGGCAGATGAGACGGTGATTGCCCAATCACAGGCCGAGCAGAGCGAGCTGCGTCGCCTGCGCCACGCGGTCCCTTCCCGGATGAACGAGCGGGGCGCGAGCGCGGTTGAGAAAGGGGGACGCCGCGTTTCCACCGACTTCGCTGTGCCACTGGTGAACCTGCCGGTGGTCATGGAGGACGCCTACCGGATCATGGAGGAGCTGTTTGACGGATTCACTGTCGCCTATGGCCATGTCGGCAATGGCCACCCGCACTTCAATCTCCTGGCCGAGGACAGGTGGGTTCTGGAGCAAGCCGAGGTCGCGGCGCGGCAGATGGCCCGCCGGGCCATCGCATTGGGCGGAACCCTAGCGGCCGAGCATGGCATCGGCAAGCTCAAGGTTCCCTTCTACCGCGAACTCTATCCCGACTGGCTGTATTCCGGGATGCGCGCGCTCAAGCAAACCCTGGATCCGAAGGGCATCCTCTCACCGGGGAACCTGTTTCCGTAGCCGCTAACGTATGATCCTATCGCAAGACGACCATCTTTCGATTCGCCGATTGATCGCCGGCTTCCAGCTTGTACAGATAGATCCCAGAGGAAACGGGGTTGCTGCATTCATCGCGGCAGTCCCAGACGTGTTTGTGAACGCCTGCCGGCAGCGTGCCGTCGATCAGCGTCCGGACAAGGCGGCCGTTGACGTCATAGACCAGGAGCCGGATCTCACTCTCGCGCGCTATGGAGAAAGCGATCGTGGTCGTAGCGGCCACGGGGTTCGGTTCGTTCTGGCGCAGCTCCATGCGCGTTGGGATCGGAGCTTCCACGCTTGCCAAGGCCGCATCCGGCTGTGGGAGTAGATCCTGATTGAGTACGTTTCTGGCGATTTCATCACGAAGTCCAAGCGGGATAGGGCCATCCGTCATGCTGCGCAGTCGCAGACGCGCGAGTTCCCCCGAGCCGCCGAAGGTTCGCCCAAGACCCAGGGCGGTGATCGAGACGTCACCATCAATGGCGATGAAGAAGACCGCCTGCCCAGTGAGGAGCGTCCCCTCGGTCACTTCCAGGAGATGCAAGCAGTCCGGATCGTAGTCCAGGACGAACCGCACGCCCTGGACTGCCCCGGCGGGATCATCCAAGATCACTGAGGTCGTCCACTCAGCCGGCTCGGGATCCTCTACGGTGCGGAGGTACAGAGCCACGCTCGCAGCATCGGGCACGCGGAACTGGGGCAGCGGGTCGCTCACAATCCCGAAATTCATCGAGAAGATCATCACATCTTCGAAGTCGGCAGCGCCATCGGGTTCTGGGATTCCTGTGCGGCTGCCGTCATCGGTCGGAGCGACGTCGACTTGGGCGTTGGTCAGTGGATTGAGGTAGAACTGACTGCCCAGCAAACTGATGTCGTTCGTGTTGACCAAACCATCCCAATTGCCGTCGGGCACAACGTCGCCGAGCCAGTAGTTTGTGGCCCGGGCGGTGGATCCAGAGATGGAATAATTGCGGGCCCAGTCGAAGACGAAGCCACCATAGTAATACACGTCGCGGTCGGAAGCGGGGTTGAAGACGTGCACCGTGCTCGTGCTGGCGCCGAAGTATGCCAGGAACCCGGCCACTTCATCCTCGGGATAGCCCGGCGGATCAGTTGCATAGGTGGGATAGTCCCCCCAAGCTAGCGCGCGGATCGTTACACCCTCGTAGTTGACATCATTGCCTGAAGCCGCATTCCAAGTCAGGCTGACCTGCTGGTGCCCGGGTGATGCCGCCAGACCTGTCAGGATGGTGGGTGCTGTGTTGTCGGCGGTGATTTCGTCGCTGGCAGGATCGCCTACATTACCCCCGGCATCTTCTGCGGATATCGTTACCGTAATAGTTCCATTGCTGGGGGCGGTCGTAACCGATGCGAGCGTCCAAGTGGCGACATTGCCCACATAGCTGTCCGGGGCGACAGAGGCGCCGCCACCCAGGCCGGTCAGATCGGCGCGGATTGTCAGGGCCCCATTGCCTTGCACCGTGGCCGTGATCTCTGCGCCATCGCCATCCTTGATGTAGTCATTTGTCGTCAGGCTCGTGTTTTCAATCGCGACGTCTGAGATCACCGGTCCCAGATCGACGATGACCAGGCCATCATCCTCGCTGAAGCCCGTGAGTGTGTTATTGAGCGAGTCTCGAAACGCGGTCAAGGTGAGGTCCACATTGCTCGTGTCGGTGTTGGCGGCTGCGGAAGAGAAGGTGCTCTTGAACAGATCATCCGGCCCCTGCGCGCCCGGGTCTCCAGCGGCAAGGGAGGCGATCACCTTGACATGCCCGTTGCCGACAGTGACGGTGTCGAAGAAAAGCGCACTGGCGAATGGCCCCGCGTCCGGCTTGGCGAATGCGGCGCTGATTACAGTGTGATCCCACTCGACATCGATCTCATATCCGTGAACACTGCCGGAACCACCTCCTGTATAGGTAACCACCTGGTCGCCGCTCGTAGCGACGAATGTCAGCTCGAGCGTATCCGGAATGCAGAGGACATTCGGTCCGCTTGTGCCCGTACAACCGACTGAGTCTGCACCGATGAGGCCGCAGGTGGGCTGGCTATCAGGCGCGCAGGGTGAATGCTCCTCGAGATGGAAGTCCCCATTGGCCGCATCGCAGAAGAGGGGATTCTGTGAGATATTGCCATTGGTGCCGAGCTGGCCGGCGATGCCGCCTGTCCAATCGCCGCCCTCATTGTTGTAGAGGTCGCAGCAGCTGAATGTGGCGCTGCTGGTGGCGTCGCAGTGAAGTGCTTCACCATCGGCGCTTTCGGCGATGATCGTATTGCCGAAGGTGGGCGCGGAGCTGTGCCAGCAAGAAACGCCGCCACCGTACTGTCCGGCATCGTTGCCGAAGAAGGTGCAGCTTGTGAATGTGGGTGAGGAGGAGAGCCAGCAGATCGCGCCGGCGCCGTTATAGCCGGCCGTGTTGTTCCAGAAAACGCAGCCCGTGAGGGTGGGTGAGGAGGTGTGGCAGTCGATCCCGCCGCCGGACCAATCGGCCGCGTTTGCAGAGAAGATGCAGTTGGTGATGGTGCAGGAGGCGCTGTCCCCGAAGATCGCCCCACCCCAGTTTGCTGCATTGCCTGAGAGCGTGCAGCCGGTGAGTGTGGGGGAGGAAGTGCCATGGCAGTAGATCGCCCCGCCGTTACCGTGGCTGGCTGTGTTGGAGGAGAAGGTGCAGTTTGTAAACGCGGGAGAAGAGGAGCGGTCGCAGTAGATAGCGCCGCCATTGCCAAAGGCGGCTACGTTGGAGGAGAATATGCAACCAGTGATCAAGGGGGAGGATGAGGTTTCAAAACAGATGCCGCCGCCGTCATCTTTGTAACCATTGGTGATGGTGATGTCCTGCAGGACCGAGACGGACCCTTCACCGGAGTGAAAGTGGAAGCCGCGGGCTGCGCTACCACAATCTATAACGCATGCGCTGGGCGTGGCGCTCTCTGAGCGGATGAGGATTGCCTTGCCCAAGTAATCGAGATCTCGATTCTGGTAGCCGGTGAAGGTTCCGTTGGTCAGTTCGATGATATCTCCACCCGAGGCTGCGTCGATCGCCAGCTGAATCTTGGCATAGTCCCCGCTGCCATCGGGACGCACGACATAGGTCGTTCCGTATATGGAGAAGTCCGCATTGGAGGCATCGGAGGTCTGGAGCTGGCCGTCGTCAGCGGTGACCCGGACGCGGGCGCGCGTCGTATAAACGCCGGGCACGGTCCAGGCGTAGGATCCAGTATTGGCCTCGGCCGAGTCGATCGCGATCCAGTGCGTTCCGCTGTCGATCGAGTAGGCCAAGCTGATGATGAGGTTCTCGTCGGGGATGTCGGGATCGGTGGCCGTGTAGGTGATCGTCTGGCTCGAACCGGTGGTCCAGCATTCGCCTCCGTTGGGCGAGTTGACAGTCACAGTGGGGGCTTGTGGCCAGGTGGCCACCAGGAAGTAGGAGTCGTTCGGGTCATAGACCCCGAGGTCTGCGTAGATGCGCACATAGAAGCTGCCTGTGTCGCTGACGGTGCCGGAGAAGAACTCGTCTTGCGTCTCTGGATTCTCCGAACGCGCAATCAGCACCAGGCTGTCGGCGGCGGCATCGTAGCGCCAAAACTCCATGTCATAGTCCAGAGGCAGTGACCAAAGGGTGATCTCGACGCTTCCCGTCTCGAGCATTTGGAAGGTGTACCAGTCCTGGTCGCCGGTCTCGGAAATCCAGGACTCGATCGGTGTTGCGCTGGAGAGTCCATGTGCTTCACCCATTGAATTGTTCGGCTCAAAGCTGTCGGTTGCGATGGCTGGCGAGGGGCAGAGAATCCACAGGCCGGGAAGCAGTGCACAGATCAGAATAGAGTATCTCACCGTGCCCTCCCTGGCTGTTGGGTATGACGCCGCTGGATTCACATGATCCGATCCCGCTGAGGAGTCTAAGCACATCCGCGTCGTCTGCAACCGGAAATGCAGCGCTGTGCGGTGACGTTCACGTGAATGTTGACGGCCGCAACCTTGTGTGGTGAACTCGCGGCCTGGGCATGGAGGGACGATGAACGAACCGGTTGATCAACTGCGCGTGGGCCTGGATCAGCTAGCGGGCCAAAGCGTCCTGGTTCTGGGCGATGCGATGCTGGACCACTACATCTGGGGTGAGACCGACCGGATCTCGCCCGAGGCCCCTGTGCCAGTGGTCAAGGTGCAGCGCGAGAGCGATCGCCTGGGCGGTGCGGCCAACGTGGCCCACAACATCATGGCCCTGGGCGGGCATCCCATCCTGGTGTCGGTGATCGGCGCCGATGAGGGTGGCAAGCAGTTGCGCGAGGCTCTGGAGGGCCGCGGGATTTCCACCGAGCAACTCGTGGTGGACCCCGGGCGTCCGACTATCAAGAAGACCCGCGTAATCGCGCGCAGCCAGCAGGTGGTGCGCATCGACCGCGAGGAGGTCCATGAGCTGGGGGATGCGGCGCTCGAGGTCATCTCGCACCGCATTGGCGCCGCGCTTGCGCAGGTCCAGGCGGTTCTAATCTCGGATTATGGCAAGGGAGTCATCTCCGAGAGATTGCTGGAACGGTGGCTGCCCCGCCTGCGCGAAGCGAAACTGCCGATTTGTGTCGATCCCAAGGAATCCCATTTTCACAGCTACCGGCGCGTCACGGTCCTCACGCCGAACCTCAGGGAAGCTGCCTTTGCCGGTGGCCGGCCGATAACGGACCAGTCCTCCCTGGAGCAGGTCGGCCGGCGGCTCTTGGATAGCCTGGAGGCTGAGTACCTGTTGGTCACGCGCGGCGAAGAGGGCATGACGCTCTTGCGCGCCGAGGGACCTGCCTTGCACATCCCCTCGGTCGGCCGGGATGTCTATGATGTGACCGGCGCTGGAGACACTGTGATCAGCACCCTCACGGTGGCCCTAGCTGCCGGCCTCCCGATTGAGGATGCGACCCGCTTGGCGAACCACGCCGCCGGGTGCGTGATCCGCGAACTCGGGACCGCAACCGTGAGTCGGGAGGGAATCCTGGAGAGCCTGCGCAGCAGCCAACAGCCAGACGGCATATGCCCTGGCGGAGCTTGCCCCGAAGGTGTTGGCGCTTATAAGGAGCTGATACCGGCGGAAAGATGTAATGACGCCACGGAGTGATGGGAACACGGCAGCCAAACGGATCCTTGAGCTTCCAGTCCTGCTCGAGCGCCTGACCCCGCTGCGCGCGCGGGGCCTCAAGGTCGTTTTCACCAACGGTTGCTTCGACCTGATGCACGCGGGCCATGCAGCCCTCCTGGAAGCCGCCGCCGCTGGGGGTGACGCACTTGTAGTGGGGCTCAACTCCGATGCCTCGGTCTCGCGCCTCAAGGGAGCCGGGCGTCCCCTGGTGCCGCAGCACGCACGCGCCCTACTGGTCGCTTCACTGCGTGCGGTGGATTATGTGGTGATCTTTGGCGAAGACACGCCTGCACAATTAATAGAACAGCTTCTTCCCGATGTCTTGATCAAGGGGGAGGACTACCCGCTGGACCAGATCGTGGGGCGCGAGGTGGTCGAATCACACGGCGGCCGTGTCGTCCGCCTGCCGCTGCTGGAGGGTTTCTCGACGAGCGCCCTTATCCGCCGACTCCGCGACGACGCCCTATAGCTAGAAGACGCAGGCCCCGACACTGGAGCCGGCGCTATCCGGTCCCATGCCGCACGATGCGTCCCTCCATCATGTAGATGACATCCTCGGCGACATTGGTGGCGCAGTCAGCGATCCTCTCGAGGTAGCGGGTTGCCGACAGATAGCTCTGCAGTACCTCAATGTTCTCGGGGTTCTTGCGGATTGCACGGAAGACCTTCTGGAACATCTCGCGGTTGAGGTTGTCCACCTCGTCGTCGGCGGCGAGCACGTGGCGGGCGCGCTCAGCGTCCATGTTCATCAAAGCATCGAGGCTCTCCCGGAGCATCTCGAGCGTCTTGCGCGCCATCGGCGTAAAACCGGAGGGGGCGTCGATAGTGGCATGCCTGCAAACGAACGAGGCGCGCTTTGCGACGTTGACGGCCAAGTCACCGATGCGTTCGAGATCATTGTTCATCTTGAGAACCGCAACGATAAAGCGCAGGTCAATGGCGACGGGCTGGTGTAGGGCGAGGATCTTGAGGCACTCCTCCTCGACGTCAATCTCCGCCTGGTCAATCTCTGGATCTGTCTCGATGACCTCCATGGCCAGCGCCGCATCCCGCGTCTCGATCGCGGCGACAGCCTTCTGAACGCTGTCTTCGACTACAGCGCTCAAGGACAGGACCATTTTCTTGAGCTTCTCGATTTCCTTCTGCAAATGCATCGACATAAAGGTCCCTCCTATTGCAAATGCATCAACCTAGAAATCCCAATTAACCAAAGCGGCCTGTTTAGCCAAAGCGGCCTGTAATGTAGTGCTCGGTCTGCTTCTCGCGAGGGTTTGTGAAGATCTGCCGGGTGAGACCGAACTCGATGAGCACGCCCTCATAGAGGAACGCAGTGAAGTCGGAGACCCGCGCCGCCTGTTGCATGTTGTGCGTGACGATGACGATGGTGTACTTGCCGCGCAGTTCTCCGATGAGATCCTCGATGCGTGTTGTTGAGCGCGGATCGAGGGCCGAGGTGGGCTCGTCCATCAGCAGCACGTCCGGATCGACGGCCAGCGCCCGAGCGACACAGAGCCGCTGTTGCTGTCCGCCCGAGAGTCCCAGGGCGCTGTCGGAGAGACGGTTCTTGGCCTCCTCCCAAAGGGCCGCGCGCATCAGGCTCCGCTGGACGATCTCTGCCAGGCGTGCTCGATCGCGGATTCCAAGGATGCGTGGTCCATAGGCCACGTTGTCAAAGATGGACTTCGGAAAGGGGTTTGGTTCCTGGAAGACCATCCCCACGCGTTGCCGCAAGGAGGCGACATCCACCTGAGGGGCGTAGACATCCTGCCCGTCAAAGACCAACTTCCCGCGCGTGTAGCATCTGGGTATCAGGTCGTTCATGCGATTGATCGCGCGCAGAAAGGTGCTCTTACCGCACCCGCTGGGGCCGATGATCGCGGTCACCAGACCCGTGGGGATGTTGAAGGTTACCCTGTCGACCGCCTTGTTGTTGCCATAGAAGACCGAGAACTCCTCGGCTAGA
>JAGMDA010000320.1 GCA_023128935.1 Candidatus Eiseniibacteriota bacterium
GATCCAATCTTTCACTCAAGTGTCATCGATAAAGCGACCGGCGTTGTCAAGCTAGAAATCCGCTTAATGGCAACCTCCTTAAGATCCGTCTGCTCGTATTACGGGAGTCGTCTTCCTCAGTCATCGATACGTGCTCTCGTTCGGGCCTTTGTTGCCCGGGCACATGAGGGTTTCCGACAGGGGTGCAATCAAGTGGTCGACACTCTTGGGTCATGACACTTCGCGCACTCACCCATTCGGAAGACTCATCTCTCGTCTTCAGAGCCTCGGGATCATTACTCTCCTGTTCTCCTGTAGTTGCCTTTTTGATGCTGCATCAAATCGCCTGCGCAAGCCGCGCCTCATAGGGCTTGCCGTCTCGCCACATCGCCCATAATACCATCGACAGCTTCCTAGCCAAGGCGACCTTCGCCTTCTTGCTTCCGACTCGCGCCTTGAGCGACAACGCCCAGCTCTTCAAATTCGAGTCCTCCTTCGTCCGCATCATGGAGTTGGCTGCAATGGTCAGTAGCCAGCGCACCTGCCGATTACCGCACTTGGTAATCCGCCCCCTCCTATTCGTTTTGCCGGATGCATACAGCGATGGGACAAGCCCCAGGTAGGCCCCCACCGCCCGTCCGGACTTGAAGCGCTTTGGGTCTCGGATGACATACGCGAACCCAGCCGCCACGATTGGCCCAACTCCTGGACAAGTCTGTAGCAAGCCGATGAGTTCATCATCCTTGGCCGCATCCCGGATCTGCCGGTCACACTGCGCGATCTGCTCGTTCAGCTCCTTGATGGCTATGCAAATCGGATCCAGCAGTACGTCCATCCCGAGCGGCAACTCCTCTACCACCACGCCAACCGCGTCGAGAAATCGAATCGTGCTACAGGTAGGGATCTCCACTCCCTCCGAGTCTGCAAGACTGCGCACCGCGTTTATCAGGCTGGTGCGTGATCGAACCAGGCTATCCCGGACAACGAACGTCATCCTGGCAACCCGTGTATCCTGTTCTGGTTGGTCGATCTCGGCCAGTAGATTCGCCTGGCACAACTCCGCCAGGATGCGGGCGTCGAGTTTGTCGTGCTTGATCCGGGCTGACCCAATGGCCTTGGTCCTGCCGGGGTCGACCACCACTGGCTCGTGCCCCATAGCCCTGAGTTGGTCGGCCATCCAAAATGACTTATTGCTCGCTTCGATCACGATCCTCATCTTCTCAATCTTTCCGAATTTCGCCCTCAGTTCCTTGGCCCGGTTGCGCACCGTTGATTCACAGACCACACGGCGCTTGTCGTCGACGATGCAAAAATGGCTAGACTTCTTACCCAGATCCAATCCACAGTATTTCATGACTGGCTTCCTCCTGTTAGGACATTGAGTTTTTCGGCTCGTATGTCCTTGACGCTATCATGACGTCGAGGGAGAAGCCGGTCGCTTTATTCCATCAAGTGACCAGACCCGACCCCATTCTCGGACCCCATTCTCGACCGGTTCGCCGAACAGCGCATGCCGGAACCTGTCAACGATTTTGGGACACTCGACGAACGCATTTAGTGTAGCGCCTCCATGCTCGAACTCGATGCACAGAAGACCGCCTTGGACGCTTCTGCCTCCTCTTCTTGTGAGGGTTGATGTTGAGGGATAACCAATTCGACCGCCTCGCGGTCCATGGCCACGAGAGAACGCGGCGGGTTGATCCAGACCGCCGTCGGGGCCTGCACCGGCCGAGGCGTCCCTCGAACGAATCGCTCGGGATTGGCCGCCTCGGCGGCCAACATCACGCGATGCCGTTTCGTGAGAATTTCTTCAGCTTGTCCGTAATGAACCATCTCCGGCGTCAGCATTTTGATCCCGCTATGCCGGTGCTGCGTGTTGTACCAGGCGAAAAACCGCCGACAAAAAGCCAGCGCATCCTCAAAGGAGCCAAAGCGGTTGGGGTATTCAGGCCTGTATTTCAAAGTCTTGAATTGCGATTCGCTGAAGGGGTTGTCGTTCGAGACGTGAGGCCTACTGTGGCTCTTGTCCACACCGAGGTCGGTTATCAGTTGAGCCAGCCCCTTCGACTTCATCGCAGATCCACGGTCGGCATGTATGGTGAGTTGCCCGGATTCTATCCCTTGCTTCGCGCAGCTTTCCGAGACCAGTCGTTTAGCCAGCTCAGTGCTTTCTCGGTGCGCCAGCAGCCAACCCACCACATAGCGGCT
>JAGMDA010000321.1 GCA_023128935.1 Candidatus Eiseniibacteriota bacterium
ACCGACGTGCCACTCTCGATAGTGCCGCCCTTGGAGAACACCGGCATGCACCTCCCAGCGTCCCCCACCGCTTCGAATCCTAAGCATTTGGAACTTCAAGCCCGGGATCTCGAACGGCGTGGCCAAGGCAGCCATGGCACGCACACTGTCGGCCAAGCAGGCTGCTCGATCCTCAAGCACTTCCAGCGGGTAGGGCGCCGCCCAAGCAGCACGCCATTCATGGGCACCCCAAGCAGGCGATGTGGCCCCCAGGAACAGACCTAGAGCCATCGCTACAGACACGGCGCGCGTCAACTGCAGGGCCATTGCCACACACACAGGTCGGGCCGGATTTGCCACCATCAACCCCGCACGAGCGTCAACGGTCTGATGACTGTCTGTTCGCCGTCAGCCCTGCTGGAGTGGATTGCGATCCTAACCAGGTAGAGACCGGTGGGCAGCCGTCTGCCCGTGGCAGATCTTCCGTCCCAGACCAGGACCGTGGCCCCGGCCACATCTGCTGCGGCGGCCAAGGTGGCTACCCTGCGCCCCGCCATTGAAAAGACATCCGCTGTCACCCGCGTGTCCGCTGCCCCTGAGGCCGGCACAGGGATCCGGCACAGGCGCTCTGCCCCTGCGCGATCAGGACAGAAGGGATCTGGATGTGGATTGAGCCACAGGGATCCGCTGTCCCCGGTCTCTGCAAGCCAGCTCGAGCCCCCCGGCGTGGCACCACCTGCGGATGAACAGGGCACCAGACGGAATGGATCGACCAGGCGCCCGCCCTCGATCCATCTCTCCAGAGATACCCCCTGGCCATCAAGATCGCCGGGCCTATAGCGCACGTAGTCGCTGGGCACGCCAGAGGAATCCAGAAGCAGCACTTGATCCGCGTAGCCAAGGGACCGGTCCACCGCGTTGTTCAAGCTCGGCCAGGGTCCCCTCCTCTCGACAATCAGATCGGTGGAGAGATCCACCCATCTGCTGCGGATTCCCTGTGAATCTTGCGCCACAAGGAGCCTGCCGCCCGGATAGAGATCCGCCCCGCCGGGTCCCAGAAGCGTGGCTCGCCCGGAGGCATCCACCAGGCGCCACCCATCCAAGCTGACAGTCTGGTCCGAGATGTTGTGGAGTTCGACCCACTCGCCCTCTCCACGTACCGGATCATACTGAACCTCTGAGATCAGCACGCTGCCCCTGCCGACCCGGATACTCATCTCCACCTCATCCATCAAACCCGGCGGGCCCAGCAGAGCCAAGCGCAGGCTCGAGACGGCTGTCTCCGCGCTCCCGCAGAGCTCCCAATGGAACAGCTGCGACTGATTGGCTTCCAGCAGCCCGGACAGCTCCACGAGCGGTTCGAGTGGCCCAGCATCTGTCGCCATCTCCCAATGGAATGTCGCGAGATCGACAGCTTGGGCGCCAAGATTGCTGAGCGTTACGCTGAGGCGCGTGGTCGAGCCGGTGTCAACCAGGGGCGGATCCCAAAGTTCCTCGGTGAGCAGGAGTGCCCACCGTGGGGCATTCGGAGCCCGCGGTGTCGGGAGAGGGCGGCTGACGAAGTCAGAGGCGTTGGAACCCGTATCGTTCCCGTCGGGGATGCGCGCGAGCGCCCATCCAGACGGGACATCCGGTGCCGGGGCACCCTCATAGTACTCCGCGTAGGCCAGATCTCCCCACCCGATCCGATCTGCAACGCCGCCGGCGACACAGAGCCGCACAGCGTCAGGCCCGTTCTGTAGTGTCAGGTTCGTGCGGACATCGGCGTTTGCAACTACCTGCTCCCCTGCGATCAGGAAAAAGCCTCCCGGCGCAATTGCCTGTCCAGTGGCACCACACCACTGAAGGCGCCAGTCGCCCTGGGAGGCACCATTCCCGGCCTCGAGTGTCCATCCCTCCAGAGAAACAGCGTGATTGCTCGAGTTGTACAGCTCGACGAACTCAGAGCCCTGATCTGCCCCAACGGGGTCGTAGAGCACCTCGTTGATACAGATCTCGGAAGCCATCAGCGGCCTACTGATCCACAGTCCAAGGGCCAAGCCTACGCCGATCCACAGCCTGTATCTTCGCACCACAGGAACCTCCTCGTCTGATAGACATCGCCCCGCACCGGAAAACATGTAACTAGCCATTCAGATGCCACTGCGGGTTCCTCTTGCATCAACCCGATTGGGAGACCGTCGCCATACCGCTCCCAAGTCATTCAGATGCCACTGGGCGCTCTTCTTGCATCAACCCGACTGGGATGCTGCCGCCATACCGGTCCCTAGCCATTCAGAGGCCACTGCAGATTCCGCTTGCCCTTGAATCTATCATTATGATATCATGCCGATATCATCCTAAAAAGGAGGTATAGAATGATTTGCGAGCAAAAGGCCAAGACTGTACCGGGGTATCTGATGCTCAGCGTGCTTCTGATCGTCCTGGCTCTGACCATCCTTCTGTTCATCGACTCCATCCGGACAAGCAACGGTGTTGCCCTCGCTATCGCCATCGTCCTGCTGATTGTCGATCCGACGTTGCTCTTTGGGCTCTTCGTCGTGAATCCGAATGAGGGGCGCGTCACGCAGCTCTTCGGGAAGTACACGGGAACGAGCAAGGAACCTGGTCTGCGCTGGATCAATCCGTTCTGCACGCGAAAGCGGGTGTCCCTGCGCGTCCGCAACTTCGAGAGCGGCAAGCTGAAGGTCAATGACCAGGACGGCAACCCGATCGAGATCGCCGCCGTGGTGGTCTGGAAGGTAGTCGACACGGCAGAGGCGATTTTCGAAGTGGACGACTACGAAAACTTCGTCGAGGTACAGAGCGAGGCAGCTTTGCGCAATCTTGCCACCTCATACCCCTATGACGCGCACGAAGAGGACCAGATCGCCTTGCGCAGTCACACAAATGAGATCGCTGAACACCTTAGAACAGAAGTCCAAGCCCGCCTTGCCAAGGCAGGTGTAGAAGTCATCGAATCGCGCATCAGTCATCTCGCCTACGCCCCGGAGATCGCCAGTGCGATGCTCCAGCGCCAACAGGCAAGCGCCATCATCGCCGCGCGGCAGAAAATCGTCGAAGGCGCAGTTGGCATGGTCGAGATGGCGCTCAGTCAATTATCTCAGCATAATGTGGTGGAACTTGACGAGGAGAGGAAGGCCGCCATGGTCAGCAATCTGCTTGTAGTCCTCTGTGGGGACCGGGATCCGCAACCGGTCATCAACACCGGCACGTTGTACAACTAGGACCGCGTCGTGGCACGGCGGAAATCATTCCTACTGCGGACCGATCCCGAAGTCCTGGAGGCCCTGCGCAAGTGGGCCAGCGACGAGCTGCGCAGCCTGAATGGCCAGATCGAGTATCTCCTGCGCCGCTCGCTCAGGGATGCGGGCCGGTTGAAACCCGGCACTACTGGTCGTGGTCGGTCCGGACAGCGTCCTAAAGGCGCCTAAGCCGCACTGTTGCGGCACCAACGTGCGCGCCAGTGCGGCTCAAGGCTCACTGCCTGGAGAACGAAGACTCAAGGCTCATCCCCAGGGTAGCCGGAGAAGATGAACTCGACGCGCCGGTTCTTCTCCCTGCCTCTAGCGGTGGTGTTGGAGGCGATCGGCACGGTGGCGGCGAAACCGGAGGCCACAAACTTCTCCGGCGGGAGAAGTTCCATGTCGAGCATATAGCGCACGACCGCACTGGCACGGGCGCTGGAAAGCTCCCAGTTCGAAGGATACTGCTCGGACCTGAGGGGCAGGTTGTCCGTATGGCCCTCGATGTAGACCTTGCGCGTAAAACGCCGACAGATCCATGCTACTCGCCGTAGAAGCCGCATTGATTGCGGGAGGATGTTAGCCGACCCAGTCTCAAAGAGCACGTTACCTCTGACCCGCAGCACCAGGCCCCGGTCGGTTCGATTCAGGGTCGCCTCACCTGTCATGCCCTCCTTCAACACGGCTGTCACCAATTCATGCTCGAGTTCCTCTTCGGCCATCGATTGCCTTCCGGGCTGATTCTCTCCCAGGCTCACAGCTGTCGTCTTGCCCGTGATGACCTTGGCGGCAATGGCATCCTTGGACCCCAGAGCGCTCTTGAGTGAACCGACCAAGCTCCGGAACCTAACCACGTCCATCGTAGAAAAGGAGAGCAGGATCACAAAGAAGCAGAGCAGCAGAGACATCATATCTCCGAATGTCACCACCCATTTTGGGGCACCCGCTTCGCACTCGTCGCCACCCCCACCATCGCACTCCGCGGATGCTGTGACCTCAGAGGTGTCTTCCGGTTCAATCGCCTGATCAGCCATAGTTCCGCTCCCAGCCGGCCTGTCAGCCCTTCTGGTTGCCGCTCACGCAGGAGGTCCTTTTCATCGGCGTGGTTCCACACGCTCCGGGATCGCGCGAACCCTATGCCGCTCTCTTCTTCTGCGCGACCGCGTGTTCGCGCAACTTGGGCTCGAGGTAGGACACCAGGCGAGTCTCAACCACCTTGGGGTGGTTGGCCGCCAGGATTCCCATGATCCCGTGTATGACGATCTCCTTGTTCTGCAGCTCCATAGTCGAGCGCTCACCCAATTTGTCCGCAATCGGGATGGCAAACAGGTTGGCGATGAGGGCTCCGTACAAGGTGGTCAGGAGAGCCACGGCCATCTGCGGTCCGATGGCAGCGGGATCTTCCATCATGAGGAGCATGTTGACCAGTCCGATGAGCGTTCCGATCATGCCAAATGCAGGCGCCGAATCACCGATGCCCTTGAAAATCCGCTGGCCCAGCTTGTGGCGTTCAACGATCCCTTCCATCTCCGTCCGCAGGGTATCGCGCAGGACTTCAGGTTCGGTTCCGTCGACGCAAAGCTGAATGCCCTTTTTCAAGAAGGCATCATCGATCGGTACATTCTCCAGCGAAAGCAGGCTGTCCCGGCGGGATTTCTCAGCCAGCTCGACGATCTTGCGGATCAATGCAAACGGTGTGTTTACCTTGTCCTTGAAGGCATTGCTGGCCACCTTGAATGTTGTGAGGACGACCTTCAGAGGAAAGCGGATCAGTGTTGCGGCGCTGGCCCCTCCCACGACGATCAACACCGAGGGAATATTGACAAAGGCCACCGGTGCCGGCCCCATACCAATGGCGGAACCGATCAACATCATACCGGCGACGATTCCGATGAGTGTAGCTAGATCCATCTTGCCGCTCCACCAAGTTGCTTCAGGAAATCAAATCCTCAAAGACATTGGAACGCTGGTACTCTTCCATAAAGGCCTCAGACAGCGCCTCTGCGTCCTCCTCGCTGTGACCAAGCACCCGCAGAGCATCCTCGCTCAGGTCCGCCTGCCATTGGCCCAGTGCGAGTCCTGCCCGGCGCACCATCACATCGGCCACATGGACCAGAGCGGCCAGAGCCTCCCACTCGCCCTCCGTCGCTGGACCGTGATGGTCTCCGATCCCATTGACGATGCCGTCCGGGAAACTCCACTTCCGGGCGACATGACGGCCGATCTCAGCGTGCGTCAGACCGAAGATCTGCATCTCTGTTTCCAGAAGCGCCTTTCCCTCCAGATCGGCCAGGACCAGAGCCTCCTCAAACTCTTCGGGAAAATACTGATCCATGATTACGCGCCCGATGTCATGCACCAGTCCCGTCAGGAATGCCTCGTCGGCGGGCGCGCTTTTCCACTTCTTGGCCAGGACAGCCGTGGCAGCCGCACAGGCAATCGAATGCCTCCAGTGCTCACCCCGGTTGAAGGAACCAGCCCGCGCTCGCCCCCCAAACGAGTTCATCACCGTAGCCGCCAGCACGAGGTTGCGGATCGTCCGGAAACCCAGGAGCACCACGGCCTGACTCACCGAGGTAATGCGCCAGAGGAGTCCGTAGTAGGCGGAGTTCACAATCCTGAGGATGGAGGAAACCAGGCTCTGGTCCTTCGAAACCACATTCGCGAGCTGGACCGCAGAGATGTTCGGATCATCCATCATAGTGAGGATCTTTCCTACCATCTCAGGCAGCATGGGGACTGCATCAATGCGGTCCAGATCCTCTCGTAGCATTGCCGTCCTCCGAGAGCGGAGCGTAGCCGTTATACAGGACGGCCCTAGCCCCTTTGCGATAGAGCCAGACCCGTCCCAACAACTCAGCCCCCCATCGCTTTCCTTTGCGAATCGTCGTCGGCTAGGACATCCGCCAACCCCTGAAGCTGGCTCAGGAGTTCCCCGGGTGGTTCTGTTGTCTCCTCGCCATTCTCAATGTGGGTCAAGTATTCCGCCAATTGCCTTGCTCCCTCCTCCAGAAGATCGATTCCTTGGGCAGGGAGCCCACCCGGTTTCCGCCGTACGGCCAGCGCAACAGCTTCAACGGCCTTGCCAAGGGTCCCAATATGGAGCACCCCCAGCTGCAGGGCCGCTCCCTTCAGGCTATGGATCGATCGGTGAAGGACGCCAAGCGTCTCCTCTGTTGGCTCGGCGGTTCTGACTGTTGCGAGGGCGTCAAGGAAAGTAGCGAGGTACTCGCGCCCAGAGGACACAAACAGGGGACGGAGCACTGCCATGTCTTCCGGCGTCAAACCCTTGGGATCTTGCATGGACTGGTTTCCCTCCTTCGCTCTTCCCTCTGAGTTATCCTGGTGTCCCCCTCGCGGGATTTGGCTGCCGTTGGCCTCCGCATATTCCTGCTGACATGCTCTGGTCTTCTCCTGCAGTTATCGTCGCAAGAAACCCGCCACTTGAAGGCAAAGTCAAATGGCTACGGGAGATTGGGGCATATCCTGATGGAGTGAAGGGTGAAGGGTGAGGGGTGAGGGGTGAAGGGTGAGGGCTAAGGGCTTGCCTTGGAGGTGCGCTCACTAGGAGCCTCGGTGTGCCGGGCGTAGCGCCGCTGGAACTCCAAGAGGCCTATGGCGATGGTTTCGGCCAGTGCCTGGCGGTGGGAGGCGGAGCCCAACTTCCTGGCATCCTCAGGGTTGGACATGAAACCGAGTTCAATCAGCGCGGAGGGAAGCCGGCAGGACCGGAGGACAGCGAAGTTGGCCTGCTTGACCCCCCGGGTTGCGGCAAGGCCGCTCTGGTCCAAGGCATCTAGGATAGTCTCTGCCAGAAAACTGCTTCGCAGGATCGTATCGGTCTGCAGCAGGTCGACCGCAAAGGGGAGTTCGGCCATCTCTCCAAGCATGGGGTCCTGCGTGGCATCCACCGAGTTCTCCAAAGCTTCCAGTTCGCGGGCTGCAGCACTCGTGGCGCCCCTGAGCGACAGGAAGAAAACCTCGGCGCCACGAGCTGCCTGCTGCCGGCAACCATTGACGTGAATACTGAGAAAGAGATCGCCGCCCAGAGCCTCTGATCTGACTACCCGATCCCGAAGCCCTAGAAACATGTCCTGGTCGCGCGTCAAACGCACCTCCACACCTGCTTCCGGATCTAGAACCCGCTTGAGACGGAGCGCCACATCCAGTACGACATCCTTCTCCTTCAACCGTGCCCGGCGTGTGACAACACCCGGGTCACGTCCGCCATGGCCCGGGTCGATAATCACAATCCAGGTG
>JAGMDA010000322.1 GCA_023128935.1 Candidatus Eiseniibacteriota bacterium
CTTCCTGCCTGGTTCTCCACGCAGCGGGCGGAAGACATCGCACACCACCCTGAACGGTTTGTTCTCATAAGCCGGCAGCATGAAGACGTCGAACGAAGGTTCCCGGGAGAGGTCCAATACGACCTGCGCTGTCGGCCCCCTGAGCTGATTGAAGCGGATCCGCGTGACCATCCAGTCGTCAACTTGTGGGGGCCGTAGGGATGGCGCTGTTGTCTGGGAGAGGTCGATCGCGATCCTGTGCGGCCCGCGCAAAGCGCGCTCCCGGTAGGTGGTCTGGGCGCTGAGGTCCAAGACAACCCTGACCCGATCCTCCCAGTTCGCCGCGCGGATCCGGAGAAGCTCGACTGGCTGGCCGCGGGCATCGTCAAGCGGGAGCATTAGCATGCCCAGAATTAGGCCAGCAGCCGCTGCACTGGTGGAACGTAAGGCCAGCTGATGTATCCAAGCCATGACGATTAGTCCGGATGGCAGATTACACAGATGCAGTGACGACGCAGCATGGCTGCCGTCACCCCGTCGCCCTTCACGAGTTGCCTGCCGTGGTAGATCATTCCCACGCCGCAGGAAGGGCTGCGAGACTTGAGTAGCACTTCTACAATCCCCAGACGCTTGCAGAGCGTTACAGTCTCCGTGGCGCCACGGAGGAATGCCTTTGTTACGTCCCGGCCATGCTCATCGATCACGCGCGCCTGGCGGTTAAGAACGTCCTCTCCATCGCCGCCCGTGATCTGGGCCGGCGGTCTGGGGGTCGGCAACCCGCCGAGCTGCTCGGGACAGAGAGGGATCAAGCTTCCGCCGGCAGCCGCTCGCAGGGCTTCGGTGTGCGGCAGGGCCTGTCCGTCGTAGCGACAGGCGATGCCCAGTAGGCACGCACTGATCCCGCGCACCTTCCCGCCCGATGGCGGGTTAGCCACCGAATGCCTCGTCCAGCATATACTTCCGGGGATTGAGAGGGCGGCCCTTCAAGCGGATCTCGTAATGCAGATGATCACCCGTGGATCGGCCGGTGTTACCAACCTCACCAATCTCGTCACCGCGATGGACGTGTTGGCCCTTGCCGACCAAGATTCTATTGCAGTGCGCATAGACAGTGACAAATTCATTGCCATGATCAATCTTGATCGTCTTGCCATACCCGCCATCGCGCCCCACATAGGTGACGACACCATCAGCCGTGGATTGGATGGGCGTGCCCCGCTGGGCGCAGAAATCGATCCCGTTGTGGTGGGCCGGTCTCCCCGTGAACGGATCCCGGCGTTTCCCGAATCCACTGCTGATATAATGCGTTCCATAGACAGGATTGACGGTAGGGATGTGATCCAGGCGCTCCCGGTTGACCTCAATCAACTGCTTGACCTCAACGAAGCTTGCCTCCTGAAAGGCCAGCTGGCGGGAGAGTTGCCGCAGCTGATCCCGGTAGACCTCCACCGTGCGCTCCAGTGCGGGCGAGAGACCCAGTTGAGGCCCTGGAAGATCCTCGAAGGTAATGCCCCCTACACCCATCAAGGCTACATCATAGCCATTCGGTGCCAAACCAGCTAGGAGCCGCGATTCGTTGGCCAGTTGAACATGGTCACGGACGACACCACCGAGCTTCTGAATCCGGCCGCCCAGCAGGACTAGTTCACCGCGAAGCGTTTCGTTCTCGACTTGCAATGTTGATGTAGTCTTCTGGGATTGATGGAGCTGGACATAGGCTGTCCCCGCCCCGACAAAGAACGCGAAGATCAAGACGCCGGTGATAATCAACGAGTGAATTGGCCAGAGGCGGACCCTGTACTGACGGGTTTGCCCACGCCCGTCGGGAATCAGCATGAGGTTGGCATACCGCCCTGCCATAGCCACTCCGTGCCTAATCAGCCCCCACAGCCCATTGCTGGTTCGATGCGGATCATCTTTGTCCTCTGGCATCAAACCCCACTTTTTAGCAAACAGACCAACCTTAGTGGAGGCCTCAAAGCCTGTCAAGGAATCGGACGGGCTCACGCTGTAATAGAGTGCAGTAATGGCAGTTAGGACTGTGTCGCGATATCTGCTTCTCATGCGTCACCTTGAACCTCAGCGGGGTAGTCCTCCCCTGATCGATTCGCGCGCTCATCCTATTTGCCCGTTTTGGCGTCCTCTGAACCACTTGCCTCGAGGTCTATTTCCCGGGCAGCTTCCTTCCCGCCCGTGGCGGCCTCGGGTCCCTCTTCCTCTATGAAGTCATCGTCTGCCACAGGGGCTTTCTCTCGAACTTCCTCGCCACCACCAGCGGGAGTGGGGCCCCCATCAGGACCCTCGGCAGACTCGGGCTTGCGACGCACATTCAAGGCGCGGTCCCGGGCCGACTCGCGGATCTCCCCGATTTCCTCCTCGTGGTCACGCAGGGATGCCTCCAGACTTTGGATCCTGTTCAAGATCGCCTGCACCGTCACATCCTCCAGGACATCCCCGTGGTCTTCCCTCAAGGACAGGTCGTAGACGCGCTCACCCAGCGCACCCCTCTCGCGGCCTAGCTCACGCGTGATGCTCATCACATCAAGCCGCTTCTTGGTGACCCTTGCGTACTCCTCTGTCTTGATCCCTGCAATCTCACAGACCTCCCTGATCTGCCTCAGGATACGCGCACTGCGAGTTTCCGCCATCTCAATCCTCCTCCTCTCTCGGGTTGTTTGAGTTATGCCGTGAACCTCTGATACTATCCGCACCGTGGACGAGCAACAGAAAGCGGTTTTCTTCCTGGGCGATGCCCACCTCGGGAGTGGTCCCAACCAGGACCTAAGACGGCGGACGCTCCTGGCATTCCTCGCCGGGCTCAAGCACCGTGCGACTCATCTCTATGTTCTTGGCGACCTCTTCGACTTCTGGTTCGAGTATCGCCACGCAATCCCCAAGGGCCACTTCCGGATCCTGCACGCCCTCGCCGATCTCATCGACGCAGGGATCGAGACTATCTACCTGGGCGGCAACCACGACTTCTGGTGTGGCACCTACCTGAACCGTGAAGTGGGCCTACATGTTCACCAGCACCCGATCGTCGTGCGCCATCAAGGCCGCCAGATCTTCCTGGCCCACGGCGATGGCATCGGTCCGGGCGACAATGGCTACCGCCTGCTCAAGGCCGTCCTGCGCCACCCGGTCGCGATTGCTCTCTATCGTACGATCCACCCGGACCTGGGGATTCCTCTTGCTTACTGCGTCTCGAAAACCAGTCGCAAGCACACCAAGGAGCGACAGATCATCCTGCGGAACCTGTCCCGGCACCTTGTAGGCCCGCGCTTCGCTGCAGGAGAGGATGCTGTTCTGATCGGGCACATTCATGATCCCAACCATCTGCAAGATGCGCGGAAAAGGGACTTCTTGATTGTGGGCGATTGGATCGAGCACTTCACCTACGCGCGTTTGGCAAACGGAACGTTCACCCTGGAGCGTTTCCAGCTCTCCGCAGAGGCACAACACCTGACACCCACCGCCTGGCCTCCAGGCATGGAACCGGCTTGCGACTGAAGCGGCCCGGACTATTACCAACCCTCGCGAAAAGGCCCGGCGAGAAGCCCGCCCTAGAGATCCAGATGCACCGTGAAGCGGTTCTCGTCACCCAGGTCTTCAGAGATGGGCACATAGGCCCAATGCAGCGCGAGCAGCCCGATATGGGCCCCGAGCCCAACGCTGACATCGCGCGTGTCCCTACCCCCCTGGTAGCCGAACCCCAGGCTCAAGAGACCGTCGTAGGTATACTCGGCCCCGGCAAGCAGCGCTGAGCCCTCATCCTGTACATGCCGCACCTCGCCGGCCACCAGCAAGCAGCCCGACAACGACTCCAGGAGGATCTCCCAAGAAGCCCCCCCTTGGATTGTCAGGGGCAAATCAAACGAGTCCTCGATGAACGACATCGACGGACCTAGATTCTGCAGGGCGATGCCAAAACGCAATGGTGAGACATCCGAAGCGCTCCACTGAAGACCGACATCAGCCGCCCAGCCGCTGGCTGAATATTCAGCAATGCTCTCGTTGAGGTACTTGCATGTTCCGCCCACGCACAGTCCCCAGCCCACTGGAGCGCCCAGGGCCACGCCGGTAGCATAGGCGGCGTAGCCGAAGCTCGCTTCGCGTATCCCCGCGGCGCTGTAGCCCTCGATATCATCGCTCCATTGACCGTTGAAGAAGAGTGCCGCTGAAACGAGTCCCAGCGGCTGGAGCGCCGCAACATACTCCTGGCGCAAATCGGCAAAGCTCTCCACGTGGGAGAGCATCAGCTGGGGACGGACGGCACGGGCCAGCCCAGCAGGGTTCCAGAAGCAGGAGGAAATATCCTCAACTCGCGAGACCACCGCCTCACCGAGCATCGTCGAGCGCGCATCGCCGCCGTTCTTCAGAAACGCCATACCAGTTGCGCCCTCTGCGGTTCCGATACCCATCAGGAGAACCAGAGCCGGGATCACGCCCATTACGCTCTTTCGTCTCACGTTCAGCCAGCTCATCTTGTC
>JAGMDA010000323.1 GCA_023128935.1 Candidatus Eiseniibacteriota bacterium
GAGATGGAGACCATGCGTAGCGCGGGTTTCCTGCGCGCGCGGGTGGATGGACAGCTGATCTCCCTGGAGAAGCCACCGCGGTTGAAAAGGCATGTGAAGCACCGGATCGAGGTGGTGGTCGACCGCATCCGGGTGGAGAGCTCGCGCCGCGGACGCTTGGTCGATTCCCTGGAGACCGCCCTGCGCATGGCAGGGGGCACGCTGCTGCTAATCCGGCCTGATGGGCAAGAGCGTCTCTTCAGCGAGCGGGCGGCTTGCCTGCGATGTGGACGGAGCTTCCCGGAGCTGCATCCGCGCAACTTCTCTTTCAACAGTCCGCACGGCGCCTGTACGGAGTGCCAGGGGATGGGATCCATTATGGAGGTTGATCCGGATCTGATCGTGGTCGATCCCTCCCGTTCGGTCATGGATGGGGCGCTGGCCGGGATGCAGGGCGCCATGGCAGGTTATACAGGTCAGATAATCCGTGGTCTGGGACGGGAGTATGGATTTGACCCCGAGCGACCCTGGCTGCGGCTTTCACGCAAGGCGCGTGAGCTGATCCTGCACGGGACGGGGGGAGAGCGGTTCGATGTAGCGATCAAAATGCGCCGCGGACGCTACGATGGTAAGATCGCCTTCGAGGGGCTCATTCCAAACCTCGAACGGCGCTACCATGAAACGCGATCTACGGGCGTGCGAGAGTGGATCACACGGCTCATGGCCCCGCATACGTGCCGTCAGTGTGGCGGGGCGCGGTTGAAACCGGAGAGCCTGGCGGTCAAGGCCGGGGTTTTCCGTATCCATGAATGGACGGCCCTGCCAGTCAAGGATGCGCTGTCGCACGTGAATGATCTATGCAGCAGCGCGACGGATCGCTCGGTGAGTTCCCAGGTGCGCAAAGAGATCCGGGACCGCCTGGAGTTTCTTCAGAATGTGGGTCTGGGGTACCTGACGCTCGACCGGCCGTCAACGACCCTCTCGAGCGGCGAGATGCAGCGCATACGCTTGGCCACCCAGATAGGTTCGCAGCTGGTGGGCGTCCTGTATGTTCTGGATGAACCGAGCATTGGACTGCATCACCGGGACAACCAGCGCCTGCTGGCGGCCCTCTGCCGGTTGCGGGACCTGGGCAATACGGTGTTGGTGGTTGAGCACGATATCGACACCATCCTGGCGGCAGATCATGTGCTGGACCTGGGCCCGGGGGCCGGAAAATGCGGCGGTGAGCTGGTCTTCCAGGGGACCCCGCGGGAAATGATGGGCGCCGCGCAGTCACTGACAGGCGCCTACCTGCGCGGTGCGCGCGAGATCTCTATCCCCCAGCGTCGTCGCGCAGGCAATGGGAAGCATCTCGAGATTGTGGGCGCCTGCGAACATAACCTCAAAAAACTGCATGTACGCTTTCCACTGGGGACCTTTACGTGCGTGACCGGCGTGTCCGGGTCCGGCAAGAGCACACTGGTGAATAGTATTTTGCATCGCGCGTTGGCGCGGAGGCTCAACCGGGCCTCTGTCGTTCCTGGGGCCCATGGAGAGATCCGGGGATGGGAGGCGCTCGACAAGGTGATCGCCATCGATCAGTCTCCCATCGGACGAACGCCGCGATCGAATGCGGTCACATACACCGGGGCCTTTGGTTTCATACGCAACCTATTTGCGCGCCTGCCCGAATCGCGTCTGCGCGGCTACCGCCCGGGGCGCTTCTCCTTCAATGTCAAGGGTGGGCGGTGCGAGGCCTGCACCGGGGATGGATTGACCAAGATTGAGATGCACTTCCTGCCCGACGTCTACATCACATGCGAGGTATGTGGTGGACGGCGGTACAATCACGAAACCCTGGAGATCACGTTCAAGGGCAAGAGCATCCATGATGTCCTGGAGATGACGGTTGAGGAGGCTGCCGAGTTCTTCGGAAACATCCCGGGGCTCAACCGGAAGCTGCGAACCTTGCGGGAGGTGGGACTCGGGTACCTACACCTGGGGCAACCCGCGACGACGCTGAGTGGCGGCGAGGCGCAGCGCGTGAAGCTCTCCGCTGAACTCTCACGGGTGGCGACGGGGCGGACGCTCTATATTCTGGACGAGCCAACGACCGGGCTCCATGTAGAGGACGTGCGCATCCTGCTGGCGGTCTTGGACCGATTAGTGGATGCGGGCAATACAGTTATCGTGATCGAGCATAATCTGGAAGTCATCAAGTGCGCGGACTGGGTGATAGACCTGGGCCCGGAAGGTGGCGAGGAGGGCGGCCGGATCGTGGCCGCGGGCAGTCCGGAAGCGCTCGTGAAATCAAGAGAGTCATGGACGGGAAAAGCGCTGTCCAAGGTGATCCGGCCTGGGGCCGGGAACCGGAAAACCCGGGCTTAGGGCTCGCGCCACGCAAGCGGTCGATGTGATGGGTGCCATTCCCACAAGCAGCGGACCGTTGACCGAGGTGGATGTAGGGTGCTAGCGTCGGTCGTTCAACGAGAACCTGTGAGGAATGTAGCATGACAGAGAAACTACGCCAGACCCCGTATCATGAGATTCACAAGCGAAATGCGGGGAAAATGGTCCCCTTCGTAGGTTGGGAGCTGCCCGTCCAGTTCCCGCACGGGATCATCCATGAACACCGCAAGGTTCGCGAGCAGGCGGGTGTCTTTGATGTCTCCCACATGGGGCGCTTTATCTTCCGCGGCCCTGAGGCCATCGATTTCGTCAACCGTTTGATCACGAACAACCTGGCCAAGATCAACGAGGGCCATCTTCTATACAGCGCCCTATGTAACCACGAGGGTGGCATCATCGATGACGTGACTGTTTACCATCTGGGAACAGAGGCTCTACTCGTCGCGAACGCCGCCAATGCAGAAGCCGTCTGGGCCTGGGCCGCAGACTTGAAACCCCCGGAAGTAGAGATGATCTGCGCCACGGACGATCTGGCGCAGCTGGCGCTGCAGGGACCCAAAGCCGAAGCGGTCCTGCGCTCTCCCTTCTCCGAGGCTGTGAAGGACCTTGGGTACTACTGTTACACACACGTGCAGTGGGAGGGCCATAGGATCCTGATCAGCCGCAATGGTTACACGGGCGAGGATGGATTTGAGATCTATGTGCCGCAGAAGGTGGCTGTTCCCCTTTGGGAACAGTTGTTTGAGTGGGGCAGGGCCATCGGCCTGGAGCCGATTGGCTTGGGAGCGCGTGACAGCCTGCGCATGGAGGTCAACTACGCGCTGTACGGCCATGAACTGACCACTCAAACCACCCCCCTTGAGGCCGGTCTGCGGTGGGTGGTGAAGCTCAAGAAGGCGGATTTCATCGGACGCGAGGCGCTCCTGCGCCAGAAAAGGGAAGGGATCAAGCGTGCCTTGATCGGATTTGCGGTTGAGGGCAAGCGACTGCCACGCCACGGTTATGCGATCACTTCCACGGGGAAAGAGGTCGGGCACGTGACGAGTGGGGGCTACTGCCCATCGTTGGACCGGGGCATGGGCATGGGCTATGTACCCAAGGATCTGTCGGCGGTGGGCACGCTGCTGCAGATCGAGATGCGTGGGACGTCTATACCGGCGGTAGTGGTTGACCGGCCCTTCTACACGGCTGGTTCCGTACGGCGATAGATGCGCTCCTGCTGCGCGCCGGCCGGCACTGCCTATTTGCCGACCGCACGCGGCGGCGGGGGTGATTGCGGACGTGACGGTGTGTGGGATTTCTTGATCGGGGGGGAGGAGATGGAATTTCCGGAGGGGCTGAAGTACACCAAGGATCATGAATGGATGCGCGCCGAGGGCGATGAGGTTGTCTTCGGGATTACCGACTACGCCCAGGACCAGTTGGGTGACATTGTCTATGTGGAGCTGCCCGAGGACGGAACGACCTTGACCAGGGGGGAGCCGTTCGGTTCGGTCGAGGCTGTCAAGGCGGTTGCGGATCTCATCTCGCCGGTCAGTGGAGATGTGCTCGCCATAAACGAGGCGCTCAACGACGATCCCAGTGTGGTCAACCGTTCGCCCTATGAAGAGGGCTGGATGGTGCGGGCCAAGCCCGGCGATCCCGCAGAGCTAGATGCGTTGCTGGACAGCGAGGGCTACCGCAAGCTGGTTGAGGAGCTGGGAGGATAGAGCGCCATGGGTTGCATCGGTCATACGCCGGAGGAGGAGACCCGCATGCTGCAGGTTGTGGGGGTGTCTTCTTTCGATGACCTTCTCGAGCAGATTCCGGCGCCGCTGAGGCTCAAGGGTCTATTGGATCTTGATCCCGCGCAGTCGGAGACGGAACTCCGTCGCTCACTGCTGGCTCTGGCGAAACGCAATTATGATCCCGAGACTGTGATTTCCTTTCTTGGCGCGGGCATTTATGACCACACGATCCCTGCTGCTATTGACCACCTAACGCTGCGATCGGAGTTCTACACGGCCTACACACCCTACCAGGCAGAGGTGTCACAGGGGACATTGGCTGCGATCTTCGAGTTCCAGTCGATGATCTGCGAACTGACCGGAATGGATGTGGCCAACGCCTCGATGTATGACGGGCCTTCCGCCGCTGCTGAGGCTTGTCTGCTCGCACGATCGGCAACGCGTGGACAGCGGATCCTTCTGGCGCCCGGTCTCAACCCGCGGCTGAGCGATGTGGTGAGAACTTATCTGTCTGGTCCCGCGCTCTCGATCGAGACGCTTTCGGAAAAGCAGGGTTGCCTGGACCCGGCGCAGTTGGAGCAGCAGCTCACAAAGGGCGCGCCCGCGGCCGCCATCCTTGTACAACAGCCCAACTTCTACGGCCTACTGGAGCCGCTGGATGAAGTTGGCGAGATCGCGGGCCGCGCGGCGAACGCTCCGGTGCACCTAATTGTCTCGGC
>JAGMDA010000324.1 GCA_023128935.1 Candidatus Eiseniibacteriota bacterium
GCTTCGGGGGTCAGCGCAGGCGGAGCGTGCCTGAGCGGAAATCCCGCCGCTCTGTCCGTTCGCAATGGAGGAATCCGATGGATCATCTGAAACTCGACCACACCGCCTATCCCGTAAGCGGGCTGCCCAGGTGCTGGCTTCCGCACGCCCTGGTCGCAGCACGCTTGCTGGTAGTCCTAGCGATATGTGTCCTCCTCTTCGTGGCCACGGCGCCCATGGCACATGCACAGAGTGGCGAGAGTGCTGCTCACGCTCCCAACTTGCTCAGCTTCGTACTGGCCCTGCTCCCGCTTCTGGTCGTTCTGGCAGGTATCATCTTCTTTCAGCAGAGCGGTGCGACCATGGCCCTGATCGGCCTGGCTGTCTCAATCCTTCTGGCGGTAGCCTACTTCAAGACCCCGCTGCTCGTGGCCCTCGGCGCGTCCTGGTATGGGTTTGTCAAATCGTTCGGGATCTCAATCGCCGTCGCCTTTACCATGTTCATGATCTTCCTAATGAAGGAGGTTGGCGCGCTCGGCGTGATCTCCGGCGCCGTCAAGCGCCTAGTGGTCGGCAAGGAGGTTCAAGCCCTCAACATCGGCATCGGTTTTGGTTCCTTCCTGACCTCGCTGGGTATCGTTACACCCGCAATGTTCCCCCCCTTGCTGATTGCCATGGGCTTCGCCCCGGCTGCAGCGGTTGCGATTTCCGTGCTCGGTTACAATGCCACGACATCCTTCGCGTTGTTGGCGATCCCGATCACGCTGCCCGCTGAGGTCTTTGGCATCAACGCGATCGACTTCACCTTCAAGATCTGCATCTTCCTCCCCGTCATCTCTGTTGGTCTTGCGTTCGGTATTCTCTGGCTAGTCGGGGGCAGAGAGTCGATGAAACGCGGCTTCGTGCCGGCCATCGTGGCAGGTCTCTCGGTTGCAGTCATCTCACTTGGTCTAGCAGTCATCAACTATGCAACTGGCCGGGAGATCATCCCCATCCGGGTCATCGGAATCATCGCGGGGCTGCTGTCGATGGGCGTGTTGATCCTCTGGCAGCGAACCTTTCAGGGACGCCAGATCGCAGCCGACTTGGAACGGCTCAAGCAGGAGAACCCGATTGATGCCCGCGCATTGTGGCAGGCGTTCTCACCCTGGATCATACTCACCATTCTAGCAGCCATTGTTTCCTTTCCATCCATCAACGGCTGGCTGAGCGCAATGCCCGGTAGCTTCGAGGTCATCCATATCTTCGACAAGGCCATTGACCTCAATGTCCTGGGTCAGATCTACACATGGATCCTCGTCTCCGTTCTGCTTGCATGCATATTCATGAAGCCCACCCGCGAACAATGGAAGAATTCGCTCACCGTCTGGCTGAAGCGCTTTATCGGCCCATTCATGGCCTACGCGGTCTACTTCTCGATTGCCTTTGTGATGGCCTGGTCAGCCATGGAGACGATCGTGGGACCCGATGGCGGGAGCGTACTGAAGGCCACCGCCTTCTTCCAGGGCTGGAACATGAACATTGTCCTGGGAGCCTCTCTGGCTGCTTTCTTTGGCGGAGCCTACAGCTATATTTCCCCCGCACTGGGCATGTTCGGTGCCGTGGTAGGCGGCTCAGAAACCGGCTCGAATGTCCTCTTCATGAAGATTCAGCAGAAGGCGTGCGCCGACATCGGGCTGTCCGACAAGCAGTTCATGACTGTTTACGGTGCACATGCCGCCTCAGGAGGCGTGGCGTCGGCGATCACACCAGCCAAGATCACGAATGCCGTGGCAACGATTGGCGAGGGCAAGAAGCTCGAAGCCCAAATCATGCGCAAGCACATGGCGATCGCCATTCTGCTCACCATCGCCATGGGCATCATGACCGGCCTCTTTGTCGCCATGGCTTTCTAGGCCCGGCCGAAAGATCCGCTGGGCCGCCATGATTCTCGGAGGGCATCGGCCAGTTGCCGGTACTGACCGACATGATTGTAGATCTGGGCCGAGATGCGCAGGATGCGCAGCGGCGGCTGGGGCCAGCAGATCACCGGCGCCAGGATGCGATAGCGCTCGAAGAGCACCGTTTCCAGGGGGTCTTCGCAGATACCCGCGCCTGGGGGAACCGCTGAGGCTCCCGCCGCGAGCACCAGGGCAGCCATCGATCCGATCATCTCCGCAGGGCAGGGGGGCGCGATCTCGAGCGTCTTGCAGAGGATGCGGCGCCCCTCGAGCGCCAGATCGCGGCGGTTGTGCTTCCGGAGCGCGGGCCAACCACCGGGCAGCAGGAATCCCAGCGCCTCCCCCTACCAGGGGGAGGACCAATCCGCGTGCTTGTCTTCCGGGACAGCTCCTTTCACCGGAGATGCCTATGCCACTACCGACTCTTAGGGCATACGTCCCTATCGAGTAAGGACCAGCTTGCGAGTCTGCACTTCCTGCCCTACCTTCAAGCGCGCGAAGTAGAGGCCCGATCTGAGCAGCATACCCGCATCGTCTCGGCTGTTCCACGCAGCCGCGTGGTGGCCTGCTTCCTGCTCTCCATTGGCAAGCACGGCAACCTGGCGCCCTTGGGCGTCGAAGATTGTCAAGCGCACCTGGCCTGCATGTGACAGCGTGTAGTGCAGCGCCCCGCCGGGACTGAACGGATTCGGCCGCACCCGCTCGAGATGCATGCCGCCCATCCCCTCGACCCAGTCCTCGACGCCGCTTCCTTGTACTCGTTCAACCCCCCAGATTTCAACATCGTCGATGTTCCACCCGCAGTAGACCCATCCGCTGTCGGTCTCTCCCATCGTCCACCGGAGATATACGGTTGGCTGGTTGTTCGCAATCGCAGAGATGTCAAACTCCTGCGCGATCCACGCATCATCGGTGATTTCCTCAGGGTTCGCCCAGATCGTCACCCAGTCAACGCCGTCACTCGAGACGCGCACGTAGGCGTGGTCATAGTCGGGCTGCTCTACACCTAGCCAGCGCCAGAACTTCAGCTTCACGCTGTAGAGGTTTGTGCAATCGATCTCCGCGGAGGTCAAATGCCGTTCAGGCAGGTTGTTCGGATAGTCGCCGCCTATATGGTAGCCATAGACATTCGTTCCCGTGTGGGCGTAGCCGGGATCCGGGTTCCCTTGAGCTCCCCCGCCGGCTGTGGCGGCACCAAACTCCCACTCACCTTCCGTGGCCCAGCCCGGATCTACGTCCATCGTCCACTCATGTGCAAGCGTGGGCGGTCCCACTGCCAGGACGACCTCGCGCACGGTGTCTCCGAGGTGGTTCGTGTGATTGAAGATGGAGATCGGCGTGACGTATGCGCCCGCATTGAGCTGCGTCGCATTGCTGTTGATCTCAACTGTTACTTCCACGGTCTCACCGATCTGCAGAGTGCCGGATGCAGCGCCAGACAGTGTCAACCAGGTGGCCGTCACTGGAAGTGTTACTTCATAGTCGATGGCTTCTGTGCAGCGGTTCTCCAGCTCGTAGGTCATGCTCTCGGGCGCGAACGGACCACCGATCGGACCCTCGGACCGGAAATCGTCCTCCGGCGTCACGCGCAGACCCGTCGCTGTGCTTAGTGCCTTGATGCAGAAGTTCGCCGTGTCGTTGAAGTCGTAGAGATCCAGCCAGCTGCCGCCGCTGCGATAGTAGCTCTCTCCTGGATTGGCCGAGGACTCAACGATGACCCGGTAGGATGCACCCAGGAGAACCGGGACATCGGAGGTGCAGTCGTACGGATGCCCGCCACCGGAGAGCTCAACATAGATGTAGAAGTCGTCGCCCTCCGCAAGGCACACCGGCGTGTCCAAGTCAACGGTGTGGAACCCCGTGTACTCGAACAGATCACTCTTGCTGGAGAGTTCATCGAGGAGCTGGCCGCCCTCGAAGCGGTCATAGATCTTCACCGTATAGGCCGTCTGGTCTGCCGCAGTGAAGAAGCTCACGGATCCGAGCAGCTCATCGTCTGTTGCCATAAATGCATTGAACGCCTCGGTGGCGTCTTCCTTCGTGTCACGCCACCCGTGGTAGTCGTGGTAGTAGACATGGTCGTAGGGCAGCGGTTCCACGTCTTGATAAGAAACCGCCCCCATCTGGGGCTGTTGGCAGCAGTGCTTGTCGTAGAAGGATATCCAGAAGTAGCCACTGAGACCCCAGCTGCCACCCCAGCTATTCTTCACGATCCACGCGCCCGGATCCGGAGCCTGCGTCACCTTGGAGTTGTCCCATCCCACAATCGCCACGGCATGGTTCGGATCATACGTACTGCTGGGCGGCTGGTAGTGGACATAATTGGCATTAATAAAGCTGCCGTCATAGCACATGCAGGTGCCCAGTGCGCCATGGGTCATGATCGCGTTCTTGATCGTGTTGATGTTGCTCAAATCCGCCCCAGCTACATACCACTCGTTATACCGCGGGCCATAATAGTGGTAGCTCGGATCGCTCCTCAGCGGGGGAGTGTTGTAGGACTGTCCGTCGATGTCCCGTACCGCTCCCTCCCAACGCGAGAGATAGGCCGAGGACACCATGTAGTCACCGCCTTCGTGCACAACCAGTCCGGAGCCGGTCGGGGGATCGATATCGTCGTTGTTGTGCTCATTGAAGCCATTCCACCAGTCGAGGTGGTATTCGGCCAGGTCCGGCTCGCCGATCTCACCGGCCGCCGTCCAGGCACCGGTCATCAGGAGATTGCTCTCCATGGCAGCCATCACTCCGTGTGTCCAGCAAGTGCCGCCCTGTTGGCTCTTGACGGAAGTCACATAATTGTTGCCACCGACATCTCGCAGGTCGAAGGAGCTGGGTGGATCCGCGAAACTCAGCCCCGCAATAATGGCGATGCCCAGGATTGCCACCGAGGCCCCATCTCGTAATGCACGCACTGTGATAGGACACATGTTAAGGTTTCCCCCTCCTGTCGAGATACAACTACACTTCCATGAGCCCATTACTCAAGTGTATCCTTTTCGTCCAACGCCGTCTAGGCAAGAGCCGCACGGCTGGGCCAAGGCCGTCATTAGACGATAGACGATCGTGGCGTAAGCCGAATCATAGCAGAAACATCCCATCACGGTCCCACATAGGTCGCTTGTGACCCGAGGAGTACATGGAGGCCGCCCCCCCCCATAGCGCCTAATGTATTATACTGCCTTGCTTTGCGGATGTCACGGTTCGTGATGCGGGACACCGCAAACCGCGCGACTTTTGGTGTTCGGTCTCACTCCAGCGCGATCAGCTATCCTCTGTTGAATCAGTGGGAGCCGAGGCCACGCGGCGGGTTCTGAGAGACCTCGATGGCTTGGTGGAGGCAATGGGGACTGGCATCCTGATCACGGGGTTCCGCGGAGGGAACTCCAATTCCGCGAGCGGGGATTTCTCGATCGGTGTCCGTGGTCAGTGGATCGAGGATGGTGCGCCAGTCCACCCGGTTATCGAGATGAATCTCGCTGGCAATCAGCTCGAGTTCTGGAAACAGCTTGTCGAGATGGGCAACGATCCGTTCCTTTACTCACAAGTGCGGTGTCCCAGCCTGCGTTTCGACGAGGTGCAGTTCTCTGGTGTTTAGGAGCCCGTGCTCCTTGCCGGGCGAGGCGCCCGGCACACATGAAGAGGGGGAGGCACATCGCCTCCCCCCCATCAAATCAAACAGAAGCGGTCCTACCGGTAACCGCCGCCGTAGCTGCCACCGTAGGCGCCGCGCCGGGGCTCTCGGGGCTTTGCGGGATTGACTTTCAGAGGCCGGCCCTGGAAATCCTTCTGGTCCAGACTCTCAATCGCCTTCTGTGCCTCCGCCTCCTGCGCCATCTCTACGAAACCGAAGCCGCGCGGGCGGTTCGTCTCGCGATCCATGATCACTTTTGCGGAAACCACCTCACCGTAGGGTGCGAAGAGTTCCCTGAGGTCATCCTCCGTTACCTGGAAGGGGAGATTGCCAACGTACAGATTTGTAGCCATCTTCAGTAACCTTTCTTTTGAAGGGAGCCTTGCCGCACCACAAGCAACAGCCCTCCGTCATGAATTATCCGACCCGAGAACTTCCTTTACGGATCTGCCTGGAAGAACCAGTGTACCTTCTTGAAGTTGCCATCAGCCTCTGGGAACACCAATAGGTGGTCGAGAGGAGGGATGAAACCAAGCCGGAAACCGGTAGGCCCTCGCATTGACAAACCCGAAGTGCGGAATGGGACTGGCTGGTGATCATCTCCTTACCAAGCCATGAACTCAGGTAACCTAGGTGCCTCTGCGGGATTCACAGACTAACCCCAATAACACCATAGCAAAGGATCGTCTAGTGAACCTCACTTGTCCACAAGAATCTTTCCCAGATAACAGATAGGGGGCAAGAATCTTACCCGGGTGGCTGGCGTGGGGCAGAGGAAAATGACTGCCAAGGAGGTCCATAGATCCTGAGCCCACACCAGTATCCATCTTCTAGTGCCCCGTTCTAGTGCCCCGCAGATCCTAACAGACCCTCCTCCCTGAACGAGAAGTAGCGCTCGCCGGCCAGAATCACGTGGTCGAGCACTCGAATTCCAACCAGTTCCCCGACTTCCACAAGCCGGGATGTGATCTCAATGTCGTCAGCGCTGGGGGATGGATCCCCGGATGGGTGGTTGTGAACAAGGATCAGGTTCGCGCTGCCTTCACTAATCGCGCGTCTAAAGACCTCCCGCGGATGAACGAGGCTTGCATTCAAGGTTCCCATGCTCACTACTTCCAGGAAACTCGGCACATGCCGCGTTGTGAGGTGAATGGCCAGGAAGTGCTCCTTGTCCGCAGTCGCGTAGTTTTGCGCATACGCCTGTACATGCTTGGGCGATGAAAGCACACGGCAACTGCTCCCCCGCAATGCCCGGCTCCCCAGCTCGAGGGAGGCCAGCAGGCGCACTGCCTTGCCCTCCCCCGCCAATGAGCGCACCCGCCGGGGGCTAAGCCGCTTAAGTAGTGCCGCAGAACCCCCATCCAGGAGGCGATCGGCCAGCACCATCTCGTCCGATCCCGTATCGGAGTCGCTCAAGACAATGGCCAGCAGCTCCAGATCGCTCATCGCAGTGGGGTTGCATGACGATGAGGTTCCAGACTTGAGCAACTCACCCACCTGCAAGTAACAACCCTGTGTCCGGTTTCTCACATGTAGCCTCCTGAGAGAGAATGGATAGCAATGCAAATGCCACGGGTACCCCTCTCAAGAGACGATCAATCGCTCACCTCCATCGGTTCCAGGAGTGCTTTCGCGAAGCTCACTGGCTGGAACTCCTCCAAATCCTCGATGCCCTCGCCCAAACCCACGTAGCGCACGGGGACACCTAGCTTGTTCGATACAGCGAGGATGACCCCCCCCTTGGCGCTCCCGTCCAGTTTGGCCAGGAGGATACCGGTGACTCCGGCAGCGTCAGAAAAATGGCGCACCTGCGACAGGGCGTTCTGGCCAACGGTCGCATCCAGCACCAGGAGCGTTTCGTGGGGAGCCCCGGGCTGGGCCTTCCCGATCACCCGGCGGATCTTGGACAGCTCACCCATCAGGTTCGCATTGGTCTGGAGCCTCCCGGCGGTGTCGACGAACACCACCCCCGCCCCACGCGCCTGCCCGGCACGCACACCGTCAAAGGCCACGGCGGCCGGATCACTGCCGCTTTGACTGCGGATAATCTCGGCTCCGGCACGATTAGCCCAAATGTCAAGCTGCTCCAGCGCAGCAGCGCGGAAGGTATCACACGCTACGACCAGGGGCTTCAGGCCCTCCTGCTTAGAGCGCCAGGCGAGCTTGCCAATCGATGTAGTCTTCCCGCATCCGTTGACCCCCACGACCAGAACCACGCGCGGCTGGCCCCCGCGCGAACCCGGCAGATCATGCTCCTGCACACCACCTGGGCCGGAGCCATCCGGGGTGGCTGCCATACCAGTGGTGAGGATCCCGGTGATCACCTCCTCCATCAGCCCCTGGCCCTCTGACGCCTCGGTCACACCACGTTCGGACGCCAGTTCGCGGAGCCGA